>CAZKPH010000317.1:0-3075 GCA_964554605.1 uncultured Ferruginibacter sp. | reverse complement strand
TTAACCTTGCGCATGAGGCTTTTTTTTGCCACTTCAGGCTGTAGATACGCCATTGATAAAATGATACTGTAGCTGATATCTCTTGTCCATACGCCTGCCCATTCTTTTCCGGTGCGGAAAGTACTGTCTGGCTCTACTGCTTTCTCCATTTCTTCTATTGACATATTATATATTGCGTCTGCCAGCGGATAATCAGAAGAATACTGGGGAAAAGCCGTTATGTCTTTACTGAGTTTCCAGGATGCGTCTGTTTGCTTTTTATCTTTCTGTGAATTCAGCAAAAAGGTTGTTTCATAGATCCCATCGCCATCTTCGTCTTTCAGCTCCAGTTCGGGACGGTTATGCAGGTTATCAAAATCCCACATCATTGGCGCAGTATTGCCTGCCACATATAAACCTTTGAAATCTTCTTTAAAAATCTTATCTCCCCTGAACGTAACAAAATATCCCTGTTTTGCAAAAGCATCAAGTACTTTACGCATATCTACCCGAAGCGTAAATTTGCTGTCGGGGCTGAGAAATGGTTCTTTGGCAAGGTTTGTTTTTTTTTCTTTTTCTCCAAACGGTATCGGCGGGGTTTGTGTATCGGAAGGCGAATAATTAAAAACATGGTTCAAACTGGCAGCCATCTCGTTATCTTTTCCGTTTATACTAAATTTAAACTCCAGGCGGGAACTTTCAAACAAGTTGGCAGGGCTCTGGTAATTGGATATGATCTCCGTTGGAGACAAAGCCTGTGCAACATAATGGCCTTGTACAACACTATCTGCATAGATACTATACGCGGCTGATTGCCACAGCGGTTGCTGTGCGGATAAAGTATATGATATAAACAAGACAAGAATTGCAGGGATGCTATTGAACGATCTGATTTTCATATATGCAATTTTGCGGGGTTGGCAAAAGTATAGTTATTAGTATGAAGGAGTGTAAATGTACATTTTCTTTTCGGTATTGCAGGCGCTTACATATATACATTGATGCACAGTGGTATGCTGATGAAAGGATTGCGACGCAACGATGATGCCACAGGGCATTGATGTCGGTACCAAAAAAAATTGCTTTAAACTTTTGAAGTTGAGCTATGTCTATTAAGAGGTTTCGTATTTTTATGCCACAGTTGCTTATGACACAATACCCGGACGATAAAACTCTTTTGGCTATCTTTAAAGACCCCGCTTCGAAAGAACGTGGTTTTAGCAGCATTATTAAAAAATATCAGGAAAAGCTTTACTGGCATATCCGGCGCATGGTGGTAGACCATGAAGACGCTAATGATGTTTTGCAAAATATGTTTATTAAAGTATGGAATGGCCTGGAGAATTTCAGGGAAGACAGCCAGCTATATACCTGGCTGTACCGTATTGCTACCAATGAGAGCCTTAGTTTCCTGGAACAACAGAAAAAAAGGACTTCCGTATCGCTGGATGTGGTGGAAAGCGGCCTGAGCAATAAACTGAGGGCAGAAAAAAACTTTGACGCCAATAAAATAGAATGGAAGCTGCAATTGGCTATGCAGCAACTCCCTGAAAAACAAAGAATAGTATTTAACCTGCGATATTATGATGAAATGCCTTATGAAGAAATGAGCCGGATATTGGAAACCAGTGAAGGTGCACTAAAAGCAAGCTATCATCATGCCGTAAAAAAAATAGAGGATTTTATATTAAATAATTAAACTTAGTAACTGGCCTGTGGTCTGAAATATGTAATGAAACCCGGAACAGACATATCGAATGAATTAAATGAAATCAGCCCCATTTTGGCAAAAATGGAAAAACTAAATGTTTTTGCCGTGCCGGATGGGTATTTTGACTTCGTTGCCATTACAGTATTACAAAGCATTAAGAATGAATGCCTTGAAAAAACAGATACCCCTTTTCCGGTACCGAATGGATATTTTGAAAACCTGGCAGGCAATATCCTGGCAAGGATCAGGGCAGATGAAACAATGGATGAAATACCGGCCGGACTTAAAGAGCTCAGCCGTCGAAACATCTTTGAAGTGCCTGAAGGGTATTTTGAAAATTTGCCCGGTATGCTACTTAGCCAGGTATCGGCAGGCCCGAAAGAAAAAGCCAGAATATTCCATCTGCACACCCGTGTAATTTTGAAATACGCTGTAGCGGCAGTACTTACTGGTGTAGCGGCATTGGGTATTTACAGATATACACACCCTGCCGGGAGCAATGCAAATACTTCTGTGCTTATGGCCAAACTGGATCCCTCTATTGAAAAGGGCAAAAATATGGATGACAATCAATTTAACCTGGCATTAGCCAGTTTGTCTGAAGAAGATATCGCCGCCTATTTGGAAAAAAATGGCAATGAGAAAGACCTTACATCGCTGGAAAGTGTTATTGACGACGGAGCCCTTCCTAACCAGGACGATTATTTACTGAATGAAAAATTGATAGATAGTATTGCGAATTTTATTGAAAAGTAAAAAATTGTAAGATGAAAAAAATTTATTTCCTGCTGTTTATGATACTGATGGGAGGAGCAGCAAATGCTCAAGACCCCGAACCACAGATAGACGGGAAAAAGATGCAGGATATTGAAGCACTGAAAGTAGCATTTATCAGCAAAGAACTGGAACTTACCCCGGAAGAAGCACAAAAATTCTGGCCATTGTACAATCAGTATTCAAAAGAGTTGAGAGAATTGCGCCGGTCATCAAAAGATGACGATGATGTATTGGCCCGCGACGAAAAAGTGCTAAACCTGCGCAAGAAATACAAAGACCAGTTTGCTAAAATACTAGGTGTACCGCGTATGAACCGCTTATTTGAATCAGAAGGAAAATTCCATCAACTGCTCATAAAGGCAATGCGTAAACGCCAGGGCATGCAAAACAACCCGAACAGGCCCTTTATGCGCAAAGGGGGTTAAATAATAAATCTTTGTGGATTTTTTAATGGTTTTGAAAGGCCTGCTATTCAGCAGGCCTTAATTATAATGCCACTGCCGGAGATTGAATATCGTGATAGAAAAGGAATGTCCATTTTTCATCCTGTCCCTGCTGCCACCATTGTTGCCGCAACTGCATACTATGCCTTCCGTCAAAATCGTACT
>CAZKPH010000316.1:0-3092 GCA_964554605.1 uncultured Ferruginibacter sp. | reverse complement strand
GCAAGTTGGCAATACCAGTATTTGGATATTTTTCTGATCATCAGGGCAAATGTACAGCAAGCAGAAAAAAAATTGATAATGTTATTTGACTAATGGCAAAAGGCGGGTTTGGGAGGCGGTCGTTTCTTTTGTATCAATATACATTCCTGCAGCATATAATTGATATGCAACCATTTTTGTGGTATCCTGCTCTTGTGTTGTAAGGAGTCTGATTATACGATGGCAATCCATATATTGACTGAAACCAAAAAAATCATTTCTCCGGAAATCATCAGTATTGCCGGGAATTTCCTTTATGAAAAACCCCATGCAGTTGCGAAAGCCTTTGACGGTATCCTGCCCGCAGTATTGATGAGTATAATTGACAGGTCTTCAAGGTATAAAGGGGCTCATATAGTAGCGCAACTAGCTGCTCGGGTTGCCGATTCGGGCATGCCGGAAAATTTTGTATCGGTACTTAATGGGAGTACCAATAACTTATTTCACAAAGGGAATGAAATATTTTCTCAGATAGAAGGCAGTTCCAAAACGGAAGTGCTTCCCAAACTAATCGAGCGTTTTTCGGGTATCCGCAAAGAATCCTGTTGTGTTCTTTTGGGAGCGTCCGTTTTATTATTGCTGGGCTATTTGGGTAAATATGCTGCTGAAAATAATATCAGCCCGCTTAGTTTGTCTGTGATACTGCAAGAACAAAAGCAGGATATTGCTTTAGGGATACCTTCCGGGATTAATCTTGACTATTGGACGGAAGAAATATCCCTCCGCCCTGCTTTTGCAAACAACAAAACAATGAGTGGTACTGAAAAATCAGACCTGTATAAATGGCTTTTACCTGCTCTGCTGCTAGTGCTAATACTTTTTTATGCAATTGTATATGGCACGGGTTGTAACCAGGGCGGGTAGAAAATATAAAATAAAGTTCCGGCACCATCCCGGCATCGAACCTTCTAAAATATATTGGATTTCTTTTACCTAAAAATTCTTAGTTAGCCAGGCTAATATTAATAGGGTTTTTAACTTCCTGCAGGGGCATTAATTATCTGTATAGTGTAAAAATGTTTTTTAGTTATTAATGTTTAGTTTTACAGTTCCTATTAAACATTCATGCTGAACCCCAACTTAAATAGTAAAGATAAAGACCAGAGTGCTGCCGACAAGGAATTTGAAAATAATATCCGTCCTAGCGAGATAGCAGATTTTGCAGGCCAGCCGCAGACGATCGATAACCTGAAAGTCTTTATCAAAGCGGCTAAAATCAGGGGAGAAGCCCTGGACCATATTCTTTTTCATGGACCTCCCGGTCTTGGTAAAACCACATTGAGCCGTATCGTTGCAAATGAATTAGGCGTGAATATTAAAGAAACCAGCGGGCCGGTTATTGAAAAGCCGGGGGATTTGGCCGGATTGCTTACAAATCTGGGGCCCAACGATGTGTTGTTTATTGATGAAATACACCGGTTAAGCAATGTGGTGGAGGAATACCTGTATGCCGCTATGGAAGACTATCGTATAGACATTATGATCGATACGGGCCCCAATGCAAGAAGCGTACAGATCACGCTTAATCCTTTTACTCTTATCGGAGCTACTACTAGGAGCGGATTGCTTACAGCACCGTTATTGTCACGTTTCGGTATCAAATCGAGGCTGGAATACTATACAGCCGATACGCTTCAGCGTATTATACTCAGGGCTGCTCGTATATTGGATGTACCTATTACCAATGATGCTGCCAGGGAAATAGCGGGGCGTAGCAGGGGTACGCCGCGAATTGCCAATGGGCTTTTGCGCCGTGTAAGAGATTTTGCGCAGGTACTGAACGACGGGAATATTGATATTGGTATCACGCAGCACTCTCTGAAAGCACTCAATGTAGATGCACATGGCCTGGATGAAATGGATAATCGTATTTTAACTGCAATTATTGATAAATTCAAGGGCGGGCCTGTTGGTATAACAACGATTGCTACTGCTGTAAGCGAAGAGGCGGGTACCATTGAAGAAGTGTATGAGCCTTTTTTGATACAGGAAGGGTTCATAATGCGCACGCCACGAGGAAGAGAGGTTACCGAAAAAGCGTATATGCATTTAGGTAAGCCTGTTCCCGGCCAAAAAAGTACGGGCAACTTGTTTAGCTGATTTTTTTGTATCGAATAATGCTAAAAAACCGGGCTAAACCCGGTTTTTTACTGCTTCTGTAATATTATTGTGGTACAACCAGCCGAAAACCGTTGCCGTGAATATTCACGATTTCTATATTACTGTCCTCCTTCAGGTATTTGCGGAGTTTGGCAATATATACATCCATGCTGCGTCCGTTAAAATAAGTATCGCTACCCCATATTTTTTTTAGAGCGGCTTCTCTTGAAAGCAGGTCGTTCTTATATTCACAAAGCATTTTGAGCAACTCGTTTTCCTTAGGAGAAAGTACCTGCGTTTTTCCATCTATTACGAGTTCCCGCAGGCGGGGGTTGAAATGATATTTTCCCAGGTCAAATTCCGCATTTACTTCTTCGCGGTGAAGCTCTTCATTGCGTTTTAAAATGGCTTTTATTTTCAGTAAAAGCACTTCGCTGTCGAAAGGTTTGGTAATATAGTCGTCAGCCCCCAGTTTATATCCTTGTATGATATCGTCTTTCATGGTTTTTGCACTCAGGAAAAATAAAGGGACTTCAGGGTTAATATCTCTTATTTCTTCGGCTAGCGTAAAGCCGTCCATATTCGGCATCATTACATCCAGCAGGCACAGGTCAAATTTTTCCCGCTGAAAAGCAGCAAGCCCTAACCTTCCGTCTCTTTCTAATGTTACCTCATAATCGTTAAGTTCCAGATAGTTTTTCAAAACCTGCCCGAGGTTAGTATCGTCTTCACAAAGTAAGATCTTGGCTTTTGTATTTTCCATAATTGTATGTTTTAAGACAAATAAAATTAAATCATTTTTTAACCGGATATTATCCAGCCTAATTTTTTGTTAAAGATGCAACCCAAAAATTGGCCCTATTCCCATTCTTTGTCAAATCGCTTTTCACTGTATGAAGGGGGAAATTACAATCTTAATAACAAAAGCGCAAGATATTTATCGGCAAAAAAAT
>CAZKPH010000315.1:0-3100 GCA_964554605.1 uncultured Ferruginibacter sp. | reverse complement strand
ATTCAAGGCTTACCTTTGTAAACGGTTGAGGGTTGCCGTGTTTTATCTGATCGCCAATAAAATTCAAACGCATTATTATGTCATTATCATTATTTGACCTATCGGGAAAAAGAGCCCTTGTAACCGGTGGCACACACGGTTTGGGGATGTCTATGGCTATGGGGCTTGCCAAAGCAGGCGCTGTTATTATTGTAAACGGACATAGCAAAGACAAAATGGACAATGCACTGGCTGAATATGCTGCTGCGGGAGTGAAAGCATACGGATATTTATTTGATGTTACTAACCAGGATGAAGCAGTTGCAAATGTGGCAAAGATTGAGGCGGAGGTGGGGCCGATAGATATCCTGGTAAACAATGCCGGTATTATAAAGCGTATACCCGTACTGGAGATGGAACTGGAGGATTGGGAAGCTGTACTGAGGATAGACCTGACAGGGCCGTTTATTATGTCGAAAGCCGTAGGGAAGTATATGGTGCAGCGAAAAGCAGGCAAAATCATTAATATTTGCTCTATGATGAGTGAAGTAGGTCGTGAAACGGTAAGCGCCTATGCTGCTGCAAAAGGGGGGCTAAAAATGTTTACGAAAAATCTGGCTACAGAGTGGGCGAAGCATAATATACAGGTAAATGGCATCGGGCCGGGTTATTTTGCTACATCGCAGACGGCACCGATACGGGTAGACGGGCACCCGTTCAACGAATTTATTATCCGCCGTACACCGGCCGGGCGTTGGGGCAATGTGGAAGACTTACAGGGATCCGCTATCTTCCTGGCCTCGCAAGCCTCAGATTTTGTTAACGGTCATGTGTTGTATGTAGATGGTGGGATTCTTGCCACATTAGGGAAAGCTTCTCATGAATAGTGACAAAACTTATCGTAAGTTTGTGCTACCATTAACGATTAAACCGAAAAAATAAAATGGAAATCAGATTCGGAAACAGCCCCAAAGAAGTGGCGGCTATGAATACGGACGCTCTGCGCAAAAATTTTTTATGCGATTCCCTTGTCCAGAATGAAAAGATCAATCTAGTATACTCTCATTACGATCGAATGATCATTGGCGGTGCTAAACCAATAAAGGCCCGGCTGGTGCTTGGAAATTCGGATGAGTTAAAAGCATCTTACTTCCTGGAGAGAAGGGAAATGGGTATAATAAATGTGGGAGGACCTGGGATTGTACATACCCCCAAGGAAGATTTTCATATGGATAAACTAAGTTGCCTGTATTTGGGAAAAGGTACAATGGATGTGAGTTTTGTGTCATTAGATGACAAGAACCCCGCTATATTCTATATTTTATCTTGCCCGGCTCATGCAGTATACCCTTCCGTACTGATGACAAAAGAAAAAGCTTCGCCGGTATCGCTGGGAAGTAATGATACCTCCAACCAGCGTACAATTTATAAATATATCCATAATGAGGGCATTCAAAGTTGCCAACTGGTAATGGGGCTTACAATATTACAGTCGGGCAGCGTATGGAACAGCGTACCACCGCATACGCATACACGAAGAATGGAAGTATATTTTTATTTTGATTTACCTGACAGGCAAAGGGTATTTCATTTCATGGGCGACCCTGAAGAGACACGTCATATTTTAATGTCCAATCACGAAGCTGTAATATCGCCGCCCTGGAGTGTACATTTTGGCGCCGGTACTGCCAATTACGGTTTTATATGGGGTATGGCAGGAGAGAATAAAGAATTTAATGATATGGATCCGGCTGCTTTATTAGATTTAAAATAATAAGTATATAATTTATAATTTTGTTAAAACACAAGCCTGGTAAGGATATGATCTTTATCGGGCTTTTTAATTTAAAAAAATATAATATTAATATTTTTGCACAAAATGTACATAATTCATAAAAATATTTGAAATAATTTGCAAAAATGATTAATTTTATTTCAAATAATAAAAATTACAATTATTATTTATATAAAATTGCCTGCCTGAAAAAATATATTCAAACGTATACATGCCTGAATATAAGCCGTTTAGATGTCAAATTTTTAAAAAAATTGCATTGATTGATGTTTAAACTGCAAAACTTGTTGAAAATTTTACGATTACCTAACATAAACGTAACATTGGTTGATTTGTTTTGTTAAGGATTAGGAAGCATTAGTTCGGGATGGAGAGTGTAAAGATTTGCAATAAATACTAATATATATTGCACTAATTAATATTTGATAAAATGTGAATAAAATGAAAAAAATCGGGCTGGAATTAATTTTTTTTATAAAAAAATTGGATTAAAATTGTTAATACTTGAGAAGATATACCAAACAAATCTGCATATATAAATAAAACTAACACCGAAAATCTACTGTTTATGATAAAAGTCCTACTTTCTAAGATTAAGACAGTTTCTTGTTTTGTGACTGTTTTGCTTTTAATGGTATTTAGTAATGTGACTTTGGGGCAGACAGTTGCACCTGGAGGATCTTATACTCAAAACTTTAATTCTATTGGAACAACTGCCACAGCATCACTACCAACAGGTTGGTATGCGGAAAAATTGGCTTCGGTAAGGAGTGTAACAACTGCTTATACAAGTTTATCTACTACGGCTACAGCAAATGCTTTAGCATATAATTCTGCAATGTCTAGTTCTGCGACAAATGGGCTTTGGAATTTTGGTGGTGGTGCATCTAGTGGAGACCAATCTGTTGGGGGGATTTCCTCGGGTTCTGCATCTCAAACTGTTAATTACTATTTGAAGTTGTCTAATAGTAGCTCAACAACGGCAATAACAAGTTTTACAATTTCATATAGCGCTGAAAGATATAGAAATGGGACTAACAGTGCCGGTTATTCTATACGTCTTTATTATTCCACAACAGGAAATGCTAATTCGTGGACTGAAATCACAGCAGGGATAGCATCATTCACCGGAGGTAATGCTGATAATAATGGTTCTTCTACTAACCCGATGGAAACGAAAACCATTTCTAATGTTGCTCTTTCACAGAGTTTGGCAGCAAGTGGTAGTATATATTTCGCTTGGAGTTATTCAGTTACGTCTGGTTCTACGACTTCCAATGCACAGGCAATAGGAATTGACGATATTACAATTAGCGGTGTGGTACC
>CAZKPH010000314.1:0-3105 GCA_964554605.1 uncultured Ferruginibacter sp. | reverse complement strand
GATGGCGCTTTATACTCCACTACCCAATACAAACCTGTTGTTTTTTTGGCAATGGGATAGGCCAGTGATTTTAATCCCCAGGGATTAGTGTGCACTAATTCTCCTCCATTATCAGTGATAAATGAGGAGTATTTTTTCTGTTCGGTTTTAAATTCCTCTTCAGACAGCACAGGGGTAAAAATCACCATCAATTCATAATTGTTCATTTCCCTGATTTTTTGATTAAATAATGCCGTATTCATTACGGGGCTGCAAAGGTAATGTTTTTGGGCTTATTTTTTTAAAAAACTTATATTTTACTTTCTGGTATTCTCACATTTCGCTGGCAGGCTTTTACTAGACGGTAGTAAAAAGGCTATAGTATATATACTTTTTTATTTTATTTGTAAGCTAATATTAATCTTCGCTTTCTATTCGGAATCGGAGTCCTAATGTTACATAAGGGTGGCTCGAATAATACTTAAAAATTTTTGTTTCGCTGTCGCCAGAATCATCATTACTGCTAATATTATATTGCAGGTCATATCCGGCAGCTAGTTTTATTCCCATGGTCTTGTTGATCTTATAAACGGCACCGGCTCCCAAATTTATTCCCAGGCTGAAAACGGTCCCATTTGGGCGCTCTTTCAGATAGTCTTCTGATACATCCGGATCGATCTTGTAAGACTTGAGGGAGGAGCCAAGAATCACAATGTTGTAGCCTCCTGTCAGGAACGGCAGTATCTTATTATCTTCTTTAGTAATGTCATTGAGGTAAAAACCTGCGTTATATCTATAAATAAGGCCGATTGGTGTTTTACCACTTACTTTTACTTCGGTGGGCTGGGATTCATCCAGTCCTACCGTAGGTGTTGTATAAGAAAATTTTGATCCAAGAAGTAATTCCAGATCACCCCAATGGAAAAACCGTTGGGATCCCTTATCTCTTCCGAAACTATATTGAATACCTACAAGTGTTGCATTTGACTTACCTAGGAAATGGAAATTTGTTGCCAGTTCATAGGTGCGGCCGGATTTATTAAAAAAACTTGCTTTTTTGTATTGTGCATAAGTTTGGTGGATACTGCAAACGAGTATCAGAATAGCAATTAATCTTTTTGGCATTTTTTATTTTTGTGGTGTAAGTAATATGTATTTAAAAGAATTATTGTATGCAGCATCGATAAATTCAAGCATATTGGCCCATTTTTCTTTCGGCACTATTGCTTTTTTGTATATTTTGGATACTTTGATTATTACCATTCCGTTTTGTTCTTCGGCCGTTGATTTAAAAGATCCCGCTTCGTTGTCTATATTCACATTCAGTTCTTTCAGCCCGTCTACAGTATATCCCGAAGGTATTTTGAAATTGACGGTCCAATTGATGACATGAGCATTTCCGACGTTCATATCGTATTTTCTTATCCTTTCTTCCTTCTTAATTTGCAATTGGCCGCCTACAAGCCCGGGGACATTTACTAAAAATTTTCTCCCTGCTTTTCTTACCATTCCTCCCAGGTCGAACTCTTCGGTAAATACAAGGTCTTTTTTCTTTAACGATCTTCCATCACTATCTATGGAAAATTTTTTATATGTTACTTTTTGCGAAAATTCTTTTTCTAATTGTTTCTTTACAAATTCGGGTTTTGCCTCGCTGTATCGTTCTTTCAGTGCTTTTACGGAGTTATAATAATCGTCCTCTTCTTTTTCTTTCATTTTTTCTGTTGGGGGATTCCCGCCGTAATTTTTCCAGTCATCAAGTATATACGTTGTATAACGTAAAGCATCGTCTATATTTCTTGTTTTACTGATACCGGTATATGTGGAAACTCTCGTTACATTTACAGTATTGAAATTGGGATCCAATGAAGCATTGATTAAATATCCTGCAGAATTATCATCTTGAGTAGCATCGGGGAGTTTCAAGGGAGTAATTTCCTGTACCCCGGTTTTTTTAGCTGGTTCTTTTATAACATATGCGTCATTCCCAAGTAATGATTCTACAAGCTCACCCGGATTGGAATGTTCCGTGCAGTTGAAATAGATAACATTATTTACTCTCAGGGCATATCTTATTTCCTGATCAAAAAGCACATCTTTTAACGTGCCAATTGAGTTGGACACGCTTATAATCAGATCGGATTTAATATCCCGTTGATATAACAAGGAACCAAAAATAAAAGCAAATGTTTTATCGCTTAAATAATTATCCCTGTACAGGACACTATTGCGGATATAGTAATACACTTTAGTTACATATTCTTTTTCCGACCAGTCTTTGGCATCCAATTTCTTGAGTGTGGACCATGTAGCATCAACATAGTTCTGAACAGTGAATCCGTATCCGCCATAATAATAATTGCCAACCTGTGCATAATCTTCCCATGCTTTTTTTGCCAGTTCTTCTTTACTGAATCCGGATTTGATTTCTCCTTTTTCTCCGATTAGTGCCCCTTTGGTCTTTTCATTGTTAGCATATATCACTTGGAATTTGGTAAGAGGATATACCTGAAATGGTTTAATGAAATTTACATCTTTTTCAACGCCGCGGTCCCTGTCGGTAAATACATACCGGAAAAATTCATTGTCTGAAGGTTCTTTTTTGAAGTCTGGGGCTCCATTAAATGCCATCGATTTAAAAAAGGATTTATCATCTGTTTCAATGGTTATCTGATTAAACAATATCGGATAAGCTTTATTACACAGTTCGTACTGGGGAGAAAATTCTATATATCCGGAATTGGCAACATTGAGTTTGCTCTTAGTAATAGAAACATATTCGAGAATGTCTCCCGGTTCCAGATCAGGTATGGCCACTTTGTAATAGCGTTGTTGATTACCGCTTTCCTGGTCGAAGAAACTTTTAAAGAATTCAGGCATATCACTGGACGGTTCAACTCCAACAGCATCCCCAAGGGAAACATTATTCACTTTCCCGTCTGGTTTGATTACATGCGCACTAAACCCATCTTCCTTATCACTGAAACGGAAATAAATTTCTGTAAAAGACCCCACGGAATTTTTATCATTCAGTTTGATCTTAAAGCGGACGTTTTCAAAAAAAAGAAGGCTTCTTTCTCCTTTTGAGAAAAAACCCATCCGGGATTTTTTATCAATGGTAACACT
>CAZKPH010000313.1:0-3109 GCA_964554605.1 uncultured Ferruginibacter sp. | reverse complement strand
TATCAGTTGCCATCCCCAGAGATGTATCTTGCTTAACGTATCGCTGAACATCCTTGCTTTACAGAGCCTTTGTAAGGAGTAATATACCCCCATAAAAATGCCATTGCCCACAAAGGCAAAGATCACGGCATTTGTATGCAGCGGGCGCAGGCGCCCGAAAGAGAAATATTGGGTGATGTTCAGATACGTTGGAAAAACCAGTTGTAAGGCTACCCACAGCCCAACCAACATACCTACGGCACCCCATAAAATCGTTGCGTAAGCAAAGTTTCTTACTGTTTTGTTGTCATAATAGAATTTTTCTACCTGCATATAGTTTTAGTTTGATTTATGTAAAAAAATTTATAAAGAAGAATTGGCAGAATCTTTTTTTTCTTCGTCAAATAGTATTCTTATTGAGGGAGTATAGTCATCATCATATTGCCCGGTTTTGACGCTCCACAAAAAAGCAGCCAGGAAACAACCTGCGACAATTATACTGATACCAATCAAAACGAATAATGCACTCAATGGTGTAACATTTTTATTATTTCAAAAATATTGTTTGCCTCCTGTTATTGGGATGATTACAATCAAGGGGCATACTGATTGTTGTCACCCGCATCTTTACAATCCCTTCCGCCATGCCATAAATGATGAAAGCCCTGAAACGATCAGGACAATACTTACACTGCTTATGGGCATCAAAATGGCGGCAATCATAGCTGAAAGTGTTGCCTGTACGGCAAATGACAGGCCTATGATATTATAAAGAATCGATATAATAAAACTGATAGTTATGATCAGTTTCCCTGTTTTTGCATAAGCAATGAATGTTGACAATTTATCCACTTTTTCTCCGTCGATGATGGCATCGCTGGCCGGAGAGAATTGGGAAGAATTGTCACTGACTGCGATACCCACATTACTTTGCATTAAAGCGCCTGCATCATTCAATCCATCTCCCAGCATTAGTACTCTCTTTCCGGCAAGCTGCAGTTGTTCTGTAAAGTCAAGTTTATTTTGAGGTGTTTGCTGGAACCGGATGGTTGTATCTTTCCCAAATATTTTTTCCAGGTTGCCCTTTTCGCTACTATTATCTCCGGAAAGTAAGTGGAGATCATATTTTGATTCCTTCAGCTCGTTTACGAGGTGTTGGATACCTGCCTGGTACTGATTACTGATGGTGAACTTTCCCATTACAATCCCATTAATACCCACATGTACATTGCTTCCTGTATCCTGTGTATATAATGTATTGTTTTCACGGGCTACGAATTCTCCGGATCCGATAACTATATGTTTGTCGGCAATAACACCTTCGAGGCCCATTCCTGTATACTCCATGAACTTTTTAATTGGGTTTTCGGGTGTCGGTAAGCCGTTTAACGAAGTAGCTACTAATTTACTCAGTGGATGAGAGGACTGGCTTGCCAGTTGCCTGACAGCGATCAGTTCATTTTGCGAAAGCGGGGTGCCTATATAATCGATCTGAGAAGAATTGTTGTGTGTAATGGTTCCGGTCTTATCAAAAACAATTGTATCTACTTTTGATAAAGCCTCGATGACAGTGGCATTTTTCAGGTACATTTTGTTCTTCCCGAATATCCTGAGCATATTCCCATAAGTAAAAGTGGCGGCAAGTAGTAATGTACAGGGACAGGCAATTATTAACACAGATGTCAGTGCTGGCAATATGTTGGCAGGGTTATATGTCCACCAATAGATTACGGTTGCAATTGCAATCACAAACAATACTACAGTAAAATAGCGGCTCCAAGGGTGTATAAATGATTTTTCCCTGTTCTTTTTATTACTAAAAATACCATTGTTCCAGAGTTGGGTAATATAGCTTTGCGAAACATCATTGACAATATCAAGTTCAATTGCACTACCCAATTGTTTCCCTCCTGCATAGATGAGTTCTCCTGTTGATCTTCCAACAGGGGTATTCTCTCCGCTTACAAAACTGTAATCGATGCTGGCACTGCCTTTTATCAGAATGGCATCTGCCGGTATCATTTCTTCATTTTTAATAATAATCCTGTCTCCTTTTTTCAATTGAGTAAGCGGGATGTTTTTTTCCTCTCCGTTTTTAAGGATGCTTACTCCTAATGGGAAATATGAACGGTAATCCCTGTCGAAAGAAAATGACTCATAGGTTTTATCCTGGAACCATCTTCCGATAAGCATAAAAAAGACGATTCCGCAACCGGAATCGAGGTATCCGGGGCCGCTTTGCGAGATGATTTCTACATAGCTTCTGATGAAAGTAACCAGCACTGCAAGTGCGATAGGGGCATCAATGTTTACAAATCGTTGTCTTAATCCTTTCCAGGCCGATATATAAAATTCCGATGCGGAATAAAAGAAAACCGGAAGCGAAAGCATCAGGCTTAGCCATGAAAAGGTTTCCTTAAGCCCCGATTGCTCAATATTTCCAGAGGAAAAATACTCAGGGAAACTAAGCATCATAATATTTCCGAAGCAGAAGCCAGTCAGGCCAATCCTGTATATGCGTTTCCGGTTGAAGGAAGAAATTTTTCTGGAAACACTGTCTTTAAGGCTGATGAATGGTTCATATCCGATAAATGCAAGCAGTTCTACAACCTTTCTTAAAGAAATTTTTTGCGAGTCATAAATTATAAATACCTCCTTGCGTTGAAAATTTGTTTGGGATTTAATTATACCCGGGTCGATCCTATGCAGGTTCTCCAAAAGAAAAATACAGGATGAGCAGTGCATTTGCGGCAACTGAAAAGTTACATTCGTTTGGGTATCGCTACTGAATTGTACCAATTTTTGAACAGTGGAAGCATCGTCCAGGTACGCAAATTTGCCCGAAATGAATTTTCCTTTTGCCTTAATACCGGGATTCTTATCCAGATTGTAATAATTGCAGAGATTATTTTCGTTCAGGAGTAGGTATACCTGTTTACACCCTTCGCAGCAGAAGTTTTTATCACCGGCAACAATAACATCATTGCAATTGTCGCCACAATGGTAACATTTATTGGGTGTAAGCATTTATTTATGGGTCTAGTTTTTGGGTCTAAAATAAACCGCTGCATTATGCGAAATAATGCAGCGGCGATCTACACAGGAATTTTGTGATCCGTTTTTATTGCCA
>CAZKPH010000312.1:0-3110 GCA_964554605.1 uncultured Ferruginibacter sp. | reverse complement strand
TTCAATTGAGTCCTGCAAAAAAATTAACTTTATTTCAACTGTATTATCATACAAGTTAATTCAAAAAAATAAGTCTGAAGCATCTGCGTAAACAAAAAGCCTTGCAAAACAACTCACACATAGTACTAGGCATTGACCCCGGGACAGTTGTTATGGGTTATGGCCTTATTAAAGTATCCGGGAACCATTTGCAATTATTGGATATGGATGTATTAAAGCCCGGTAAAGTGAGCGACTCATATAAAAAGCTTCAATTGATTTATAATACTGTGAGTGGCCTGATTATCAAATACAAACCGGAATCTTTTGCCATTGAAGCGCCTTTTTTCGGCAAGAATGTCCAGAGTATGTTAAAATTAGGCAGGGCACAGGGTGTGGCTATTGCTGCAGCTATGAGGCATGGTTTGAATGTTACTGAATACTCGCCCAAAAAAGTAAAACAATCAATAACCGGGAATGGAAACGCAAGCAAAGAACAGGTAATGCAAATGCTTAAACGCATTATTCCATTCTCAGACGAACCCAAATATTTCGATGCAACGGATGCGCTGGCTGTGGCTGTATGCCATTTCTTCCAGGCATCTAACGCTCTTGACAATAATAATATCTCAAAAAAATCAAAGGGGTGGGATGATTTTCTTAAAAAAAATCCGGGCCGCATACGCAACCCGGTATAAATACAAGTATGTAAATCTTATTCCTACAAGTACATTAAAATGTTCTTTTGTATTTCTTTCAATTCTTCTGCTGTAAGCGCCAGCTTTTCATTTGTAAAATTTATATCATCAGCAGAATTAATAGGCATAAGATGTATATGTGCATGAGGCACTTCGAGGCCAATAACACTTACTCCACAACGATTGCAATCAAACGCTTTTTCAATTGCTTGTGCAATAGGCTTCGCAAATACAAGCATTTCGGAGAGATAATCATCCGGCAGATCGAATAATTTATCTTCTTCATATTTCGGAACTACCAGTACATGGCCTTGTACCAAAGGGAATATATCCAAAAAAGCATAAAATTTATCAGACTCTGCTATTTTGTATGAAGGAATTTCACCAGCAATTATTTTTGAAAAAATGGTCATACAAAAAAATTTATATGAAATTACAAACAAAAAAGCCCATTTAATGTAACGGGCTTCAAAAAAGTGTACGCATTTTTTACACAGTAATTTCTTCCACTCTGAATTTAAGAAGCCCTGCAGGAACCTGGACTTCAGCCACTTCACCCACAATTTTTCCCAACAATCCTTTTCCAACCGGCGAGGTTACTGATATTTTGCCAAGTTTTAAATTAGCTTCCTTTTCCGATACGATCTGATAAGTAATTTCTTTCTTAGTAGCAAGATTAGTCAGCTTTACTTTTGTTAAAATAGATACCTTGCTGGTATCAATATTGTTTTCGTCAAGAATGCGGGCTGTTGCAATTACCCCTTCCAGGTATTTGATCTTAGCTTCCAAAAGCCCTTGCGCTTCCTTGGCAGCATCATATTCAGCATTTTCCTTAAGGTCTCCCTTTTCTCTCGCCTCAGCAATAGCCCGGCTGGCAGCAGGCCTGTCGACCCCTTTCATATGCTGTAATTCAGCCTTCATTTGTTCGAACGTTTCCTTAGTTACATAATTGGTAGCACTCATAAGACCTATTTTTGAGTTAAGCGAAAAAAAATACAACGCCTCAGGAGTGCCCAAGGCGTTGTATCTTTTACAAATATAAAGAAAAAATTAAAAACCTAATTTTTCAGTAATAATATAACTCATTTTGTAAAATGCTTCCTGCGAATATCCCGCAATATGAGGTGTTAGTATCACATTGGGTTGATTCTTAAGAATATCCAACTGCTTCTGTTGTAAAGGAGTAAGCATATTCAGCTTCTCATTTTCCAAAACATCCAGGGCGGCTCCGGCTATTTTACCTTCCCGAAGAGCATTTATTAATGCTCCGGTATGGACAACCTCTCCTCTCGATGCATTAATAAAATAAGGCTTTTTCTCCAGTGAATTGAAAAACAATTCATCAGCCATGTACCTTGTTTCTTCGGTCAGTGGAACATGAAAGCTTATTATGTCTGCATAACGTGCTATCTGCTGTAAATTCACTTCCCTGACATGGCCTTTAGCAAAGCCGAATTTATATTTATCATACGCAAGGACTGTAACATCAAACGAAGACAACAACCTTGCAACATAACTTCCCGTATTTCCAAAACCAATGATCCCTACAGTTTTTCCGGATATCTCAATTCCCCGGTTTTCATCACGTATCCATTTACCATTCCTTATTTCTTCAAAACTTTTGTAAATATGGTTGGTAAGACCTAATAACATGCCTACTACCTGTTCGGCAACTGCATTTCGGTTACCTTCAGGGCTACTGATGCATTTTATATTTTTTGTTTCAGCATAAGCGACATCTATCAATTCCATTCCACTTCCTATGCGTGCTATCCACCTGAGTCTTTTCCCCCTATCGATGATATTTTTGTCAACTTTTAGCTTTGTCGTTACTACCAGTCCTTCCGCTTCAGGAATCATTTGTTCCATTCCGGTATAGTCCATATCCGGCCTGTATACTACATCAAAGCCATTCCTGGATAAATATTCGGGCAAACATTCATGAACTAAAGCCGTAATTAATACTACCGGTGGGTTATTCAACATTGTAAGAAAAGACAGTTAATATTTAGGATTATACATTTTCTGCAGCAATCATGCTTATCTCCACATGCACATCTTTGGGAAGCCCCCTTACGGCACAGGTTTCCCTGGCAGGAAAATTCCCGTAAAAATATTTGGAATAAATTTCATTAACATGGCCGAAAAGGTTCATATCACTTAACATGATATTGGTTTTGATAACATTATCGAATGTCAGGCCAGACGCTTCCAGGATAGCTTTCAGATTCTGCATAACCTGATGTGTTTCCCGTATAATATCAACGTTCATCAGTTCATTTTTCTCTGCATTAATCGCAATCTGGCCGGAAATGAACAGAAAACCATTTGCTTTTACCGCCTGACTGTATGGCCCAATCGGTGCCGGCGCATTTTTTGTAGCAATTATTTGCTTCATAAGTACATTATTTGGTGAATACAAATGCAAAGATA
>CAZKPH010000311.1:0-3137 GCA_964554605.1 uncultured Ferruginibacter sp. | reverse complement strand
TATCTGTTTTATACGTTTAAATGTTCGTTTGCAAATATTCTTAAATTTTTAAGAATTCCGGAATATTTACGGTATGTTTTCGGGGGAGACAGATACTCTTTTTCTTTCACTATTGCTAAAGTATAAAAAATATACAAAACGTCTGATTTTTATACCGGGTAACAATAAAAAGCAACGGTAACACCGTTGCTCCAAGTATCAGTAATTATCTCAGGCCAGCACTTCAGCTATTTTCATCCACTCATCGCTTATTGTCTGTTTGGCTTTTACAGCTTTGTCCAGCGGAGTGAAGCGCATTTCATCGCTTACAATTCCAACCATTACATTATGAGTGTTATTCAGGAGGCATTCAACTGCATGGTAACCCATACGGGAAGCAACCATCCGGTCAATGGCAGAGGGCGATCCCCCTCTTTGTATATGCCCTAGGATACACATCCTGATATCTGCACTGGGGATACTCAGTTTGAGGTAATTGGAAATGCCATTGGCCCCGCCATATTCGTCGCCTTCCGTTACCACAATCAGGTTCACATGTTTGTTATGTTTTTCTTTTTGTGTAAGTGTCATTACTAACTTTTGCAGGTCAGCTTTTTTTTCCGGTATCAGGATATTTTCAGCCCCGGTAGAGATTCCGCTATGCAGCGCAATATAACCGGCATCCCTGCCCATTACTTCCACAACAAAAAGCCTGTCGTGTGCTTCCATCGTATCCCGGATCTTATCTATAGCTTCCACAGCCGTGTTTACGGCCGTATCAAAACCGATCGTAGTATCGGTTCCGGCAATATCTTTATCAATGGTACCCGGCAAACCAATACACGGGATATCAAATTCATTACTGAATTCCTGTGCACCTTTAAAGCTCCCGTCTCCGCCGATGATTACCAATCCGTCTATGCCATGTGCTTTCAGATTATTATAGGCTTGCTGCCTTCCTTCTTTTTCACGGAATTCTTTGCAACGTGCTGTTTTCAGAATTGTACCTCCTCGTTGAATAATATTAGAAACACCTCTCGGGCCAAATTTCTGGATCTCGTTTTCAACCATACCGCTATATCCACGCATAATGCCATATACTTCCAAATCATTATACCAGCAGGTTTTTACAACCGCCCGTATAGCCGCATTCATACCGGGAGAATCACCGCCTGATGTCAGGACACCAACTTTTGTAACCTTTTTTTTTGCCATATTCTTGTATGATTTATTAACAAATTGAAATGATATTTTTTCCAATACATTTCTTGTTGTCGCCGGGTTGCAAAGGTAATGGATTGCTTTGAATTGACCGTTATTTTATTATTATCAACCAGACATTCTGCCGGAAAAAATAGTGAATGCAGACTTTTTGTCGTGCTTTTTTGTAAGATAAATTTCTTTATCTCATTCAGTTTATAAAAAGATATATTTATCTTTTTTTGACAAATTCGTTATTAATTATTTTAATTGCCGTTTGAATACATTCTTTTTATAATTTCGTGTCCGAAAAAAATTTAATCATCTTATAAATACATGCATGTATGAATAAAAGTGTACTAATTCTTGCTGGCGGCGGCCCGGCTCCCGGCATTAATACTGTGATCTGCTCTGTTGCAAAAGCTTTCCTTCGCGACGGTTACCGCGTTATTGGTCTACACGATGGCTATCGCAATCTGTTTCACGATAATCCGCAATATGTGGATATCGATTTTGAAATGGCAGATCGTATCCTCGCCGTAGGTGGGTCTATGCTGCGTATGAGCCGCTACAAACCGGCCGATATGGAATTCAAAACTGATTTTTTTGTTAAGCACAATGTAAAATTATTGGTTACAATCGGCGGGGACGATACCGCTTCTACTGCCAACAGGATTGCTAAATTCCTTGTCGACAAGAAGTTCCCTATTCAGAATATTCACGTCCCCAAAACCATCGATAACGACCTTCCATTGCCCGAAGGGCAGCCTACTTTTGGCTACCAGAGCGCTAAGCAGGAAGGTGTTCGTATCGGAAGAACGATTTATGAAGATGCCCGCACGTCTGCCAACTGGTTCATTATCTCAGCAATGGGGCGTGAAGCAGGCCATCTGGCTTTTGGTATTGGTACTGCCTGCCATTTCCCGATGATTATTATTCCTGAAATGTTCAATAAAACCAAGATGACGCTGGATAAGATTACCAATCTCATCATCTCTTCCATCGTTAAAAGGAATATCTTAGGTATCCCTTACGGCGTGGCCATTGTAAGCGAAGGGGTTTTCCATTTCATGAGTGATGAGGATATCGAAAAATCCGGTATACAGTTCACTTACGACGATCACGGGCATCCCGAACTCGGAAATGTAAGTAAGGCTCATATTTACAATATGCTGCTTCAGATCAAACTGAAACAATTAGGTATCACTATTAAGAGCCGCCCCGTGGAAATGGGATACGAACTGCGTTGTATCCAACCCGTTGCTTACGATCTGATGTATTGTACACAACTTGGTATCGGCGTTAAGAAATTATTTGACCAGGAGCTTACAGGTTGTGTTGTTACCTGCGACCCGAAAGGGGATATCTCTCCGCTCTTCCTGAAAGATGTGGAAGACAAGAATGGCAAGGTTAGGACAAGGATGGTAAATATGGACACTCAAAAGTCCAAAATGGTGTTCTTTGACAGCATTCAGTATCTGAATAAAGACGATATGAAAGAAGCGAAGAAGTACCTCAAGAACCCCGAAGAATTTATGTTCGAAAGGATCCTTGAATGGGAATAAAGACGGCATTACTTCCTTATAAAGAAAGCCACCTGCTAACGGTGGCTTTCTTATTTTATTAACATAAATATTACCCAATACTATCAGGCCAGCGAAATCGAATCGTCCAGGTAAACATCCTGTACATTGTTCAGCATATTTACACCTTCTGCAAACGGCCGCTGGAAAGCTTTACGGCCCAGGATAAGGCCCATGCCTCCGGCACGTTTGTTCACCACGGCTGTAAATACTGCTTCGGCTACATCGCTGGCTCCCTTACTTTCCCCACCCGAATTGATAAGCCCGATCTTCCCGTTGAAGCAATTAAGCACCTGGTAACGGCAAAGATCGATCGGATGGTCGGATGACAGTTTTTCGTAAACCAGCTTATGCGTCTTGCCGTGTTTGGTAGCA
>CAZKPH010000310.1:0-3140 GCA_964554605.1 uncultured Ferruginibacter sp. | reverse complement strand
GGCTAAGCAAATTTGCTCTGGATGTAGCTTTTAACGCAAAAACAACAGAATGGGCATTGAGTTATGACGGTCGAAAGAATGAGCCCGTTACACTTCCGGTTAAATTCCCATTATTATTGGCCCATGGTGCTGAAGGGATAGCTGTTGGACTTGCCACCAAAATTCTTCCACATAATTTTTGCGAACTGATTGACGCTTCAGTCAAATACCTGAAAGGAAAGAAGTTTGAGATATATCCCGACTTTCAAACAGGAGGTACAGTGGACGTTAGCAATTACAACGAGGGGAAACGTGGTGGGAAAGTACGTGTCAGGGCAATTATTGAAGAAGATGATAAAAAAACACTGGTTATAAAAAGCGTCCCCTTTGGTGTCACAACCACTCAATTGATGGAGAGCATTGTTAAAGCTAATGACCAGGGAAAAATAAAGATCAAAAAAGTAACCGATCATACAGCCGCCAGTGTTGAAATTATTGTAGAACTGGCTAACGGTATTTCTCCCGATATCACTATCGATGCATTGTATGCATTTACGGATTGTGAAGTAAGTATTTCCCCCAATGCCTGTGTTATCGTAGATCAAAAACCGCAGTTCTTAGGCGTTCATGAGTTGCTCAGGATATCAGCTGACAATACCCGCAGCCTGTTGAAGCAGGAACTGGAAATCAAACTGGCAGAATTGAGGGAAAAATGGCACTATACTTCCCTGGAGAAAATATTCTTTGAAGAAAAGATATATAAGGAGTTAGAAAAGAAATACGAAACGTGGGAGAAAGTGATCGATGGTATCGATAAGGCCTTTGTGCCATTTGCAAAGCAATTGAAACGAAAAGTGACCAGGGAAGACATCATTAAACTAACAGAAAAGCCTGTACGCCGTATATATAAACTGGATATTGACGACCTGAACGATCAGATCAAAAAGCTGGAAGATGATATTAAACAGCTACTTTTCGATTTGGATAACCTGACAGATTTTACAGTGGCCTATTATGAGAACCTGCTTAGGAAGTACGGGAAGGGCCGGGAACGGAAAACAGAAATCAAATTATTTGATGTTATCCAGGTCAAAACAGTTGCCATTGCCAATACTAAGTTGTATGCCAATTATGCCGATGGCTTTATTGGCACGGGATTGAAAAAAGATGAGTTAGTAGCGGAAGTTTCCGATTTTGATGATATTATTGCGTTTACCAAATCGGGAGTCATGAAAGTAGTAAAGGTATCCGACAAGGTTTTTATCGGGAAGGACCTGTTGCATGTGGCTGTATTTAGAAAGAATGATGACCGTACTACATATAATATGATCTATGTTGACGGTAAAACGGGAATTAGCTTTGCTAAACGATTTAACGTAACCGGGGTGACACGGGATAAGGAATATGATCTTACAAAGGGGTCTGAAAAAAGCAGGGTGCATTACCTGTCGGCTAATTTGAATGGCGAAGCCGAAGTAGTTAAGATTGTATTAAGCCCCAACTGTAGCGCCCGTAATAAGGAATTGGAATTTTATTTCGAAGAATTGGAAATAAAAGGAAGAGGAAGCATTGGTAATCAGGTTACCAAATATCCTGTCAAATCTGTTCGGTTCAAAGAAGCCGGAAGGTCTACGCTGGATGCAAAAAAACTGTGGTTCGACAATAAATTCGGAAGGCTTAATACGGAAGAAAAAGGCGAATACCTTGGCAAGTTTGAAGCAGAAGACCGCTTATTGGTTATTTATAGCGATGGCTATTATGAAATAACTGACCAGGAACTTACGCAACGTTTTGACACGGAAAAGGTTCTTCTTATTGAAAAATTCGATGCAGAGAAGATAATTTCTGCCGTATATTATGATAAAGAGAAGGTGCAGTTTAGCGTTAAGCGGTTCAAGATAGAAACCTCTACGCTTCACAATAAATTTTTCTTTATCAAGGAAGGAGAGGAAAATTATGTGGAAGCAGTAACAACAGATCAGGACCCTGTTCTTGCTGTTCAAAGCGGCCGCGGTTCCCAAATACGTAATGCAAAGATCAAAATTGCTAAGGTCGTGGAAGTGATGGGGTGGAAAGCTCTTGGAGCAAAGCTCATCGATTATTCCAAATCAGTAGAAATGGAATGGGAAAGAAAGCATCCAGATGGTACACCACAGCCTGAGTTATTTGAATAAGGGAAGAATCGTATTTCCCGTAAGGGGATAAAAAATAAGTAATACTGCCCGAACGGGTTATTAACAGGTGTAAATATTCTGTTTTGAAATTAACATTTTTCCTTTAGCTTTGCTTTTTAATGCAACTATCCTCCAAACATCTATTGGGCATTAAAGACCTTCAAAAGGAAGATATCTCTCTTATTTTATCCACCGCAGCTCAGTTCAAAGAAGTATTACAAAGGCCGATAAAAAAAGTGCCTTCTCTTCGCGATGTGACGATAGTCAACCTGTTTTTTGAAAATAGTACCCGCACAAGAATTTCCTTTGAACTGGCTGAAAAGAGGCTAAGTGCCGATACGATCAACTTTACCGCTTCGGGTTCATCTGTCTCCAAGGGAGAAACGTTGCTGGATACTGTAAATAATATCCTGAGTATGAAGGTTGACCTGGTAGTGATGCGGCATAGTGCCAGCGGAGCACCTCATTTTCTGGCGCAACATATTCCGGCTGCTATTGTAAATGCTGGCGACGGTATCAACGAACACCCTACACAGGCTTTGTTAGATGCATTTTCCATACAGGAAAAATTGGGAAGTATTGAGGGGAAAAAAGTTGTATTGATTGGTGATATTATGCATTCCCGTGTTGCATTGAGCAATATTTATCTTCTGAACAAGATGGGTGCGGAAGTAATGGTGGCCGGGCCACCAACACTGATACCTAAATATATTGCAGAAGCTCTTAATGTAAGGGTAGAATACAACCTTTCCAATGCTTTGCAATGGTGTGATGTAGCCAATGTATTGCGTATACAGTTGGAAAGGCAAAACCAGGTACTCTTTTCATCGCTTAGAGAATATAATTTGGCTTACGGAGTAACCAATAAATTACTTACCGGACTTTCTAAGGATATAATTATTATGCACCCCGGTCCTATTAACAGAGGTGTAGAATTGGATAGTGATGTGGCAGATGGCAAACATTCCATAATTTTACAACAGGTAG
>CAZKPH010000309.1:0-3157 GCA_964554605.1 uncultured Ferruginibacter sp. | reverse complement strand
GTGATGTATCATAAAGCTGTTGACAGATTAGAACAACAAGATGGTAAATGGCAGATACAATTTGCTGATGGATCTGTTTACGTTGCAGATAAGATACTGATAGCCTGCGGTGGCTTTGCCAAAGCAGAGCAATATAGATGGCTTACAGATATCGGGCATAGCTTTATGCCACCCGTGCCTTCCTTGTTCACCTTCAATATGCCCAAGCATCCTATTACAGAATTAATGGGTGTTGCCGTGCAGGGTGTAACATTAAAAGTGTCCGGAACAAAGATCATAGAACATGGACCTTTACTAATTACACATTGGGGCTTTAGTGGCCCGGTGGTGTTAAGAACATCTGCATGGGCCGCAAGGGAACTGAATGAACGGAATTACGAGTTTAATATTGTAGTGAACTGGCTGGGAGAGATCAATGAAACTGAATTAAAGGCAACAATCGCTGAACTACGAAAAGACCAGGGTAAGCAATTAGTACATCATAAAAATCCCTTCGACCTGCCTAAACGTTTCTGGGAATACCAATTGAAACAATGTGGTGTAAATGAAGATACCCGTTGGGGTGAGCTACCTGCTGCAGCTCAAAATAAATTGATAGAAAAGCTGATCCGGGATACTTATTCCATCAAAGGTAAAACCACATTCAAGGAAGAGTTTGTTACCTGCGGAGGTATTAAAACATCAGAAATAGATCCGCAAACTATGGAGAGCAGGGTAGTGCCCGGTATCTATTTTGCGGGAGAGATATTAGATGTAGATGGTATTACCGGTGGGTTTAATTTTCAACATGCGTGGAGTAGCGGGTATATAGCGGCGGAGAATATGGTGGGTTAACAATGAAGGGCATTTAACTGGATTGTTTGAGTTTATTCACCGATCGCGTTATATAAATTTTCGACTGATAATCTATCAGCGAAATCACCTAATTCTTTTTCTGTTCTTATTGAGTTGAATATATTTTTTATCTGGTTAGCGTTGTCTTTATGAATTATTTTGCAATCACGGAAATCGAATTTTTCAAAATATCCACCGAATGCATTAAGAAATGTTGATCTAGAAACTAGAACGGTATCTTTAATAGTTTTAAAATATTTCTTGTATCTCCGTGTTAGCAAAATGTAATCGACTGTAGGTAGAATGATAGGAATATGTTCTGTCCAAATTGTTAGTGTAAACGGCTTATTGTTCTTTTCTTTAAAGAAGAAAATTTTTGGAACAAAATATTCATCGCTAAGTTTTTGTTGCAAAATCTGCCTATTATAATTGTATTGCCAAACGCTATTACAAGTTTCTTCACTCAAATAACAACTTTGCATCTCTGTAAAATGCTTTTTACTTGCACTTAAGTTTGTTTTATTCCAATTTTCAAACTCTTCCTGTTTATTTGGTTTGTATGGATAGCCCGATTCTGATTGCGGATTAACAACGTACAGGTCTAAATCGTTGCAAAACTGTTCAACAAACCTAAATGCCTCAAGCCCGAAAAAACTTGGTCGGAGAAAGTTTAAATTGAAACTAAAATGTGTATCGTCAAAATGTTGCACCACTGCTAAATCATCAATTGCTTTTTCATCAGTGTATTCAAATGAAAAATATACTTCCGTGTCTTCATTTTCAAAAAACCATTGAGTTTCATCCACATTTGGGGAGACCAAGTTATCTGACAAATAGCTTGAAATTTTACTTTTTGAAATTTCAGTTCCTTTCTTTTTGTAGAAAAATAGATCGTAACTCATTAGTTCGTCAATTAGAATTAATTTTTATTGCCCCCTCACATCCAGTACATCCCTCAAAGCATTCCCCAATACGTTGAATGCATATACTAATATCATGATGGCGATACCGGGTATGATGGCCAGTAACGGCCTGTTTGTGAGCAGGAAGTTATAATGTTCTTTTATCATTAGGCCCCATGAAGGTTGCGGAGGTTGTACACCGATGCCGAGGAAACTTAATCCCGCTTCGATAAGTATGGCTGTTGCAAAGTTGCTGGCAGCTATTACCATAATAGGTCCGGCTATATTGGGTAAAATATGGCGGAAGATAATGCGCATGTCACCAATACCTAATGCTTTGGCGGCGGTGATGTATTCCATCTCGCGCAGTACCAAGACCTGGCCGCGTATCAGCCTGGCAGCACTCACCCACATAGTTAAGCCTATGGCAACAAATATTTCCCAGAAACCTTTGCCGATGGTAAGCGTAATGGCGAATACCAGCAACAGGGTAGGGATAGCCCAAAGGATATTGATCACCCACATGATGATATTATCTACTACGCCACCATAATAGCCTGCAAGGGAACCAAGTATAATGCCTATGGTTAATGACAACAATACAGCAACAATACCAACGGCAAGGCTTACGCGGGAGCCAATAAGGAGACGCGATAAAATATCCCGCCCGTATTTATCTGTGCCGAGGTAGAACTTCCTGTTTTCTATTTGATGTTGTTTAATATACTCCTGCTGTTGTTGCAGCGGCATTGATTGTTGTGCTGGTGCTAACAATGCCCTTAAAGGATATACCAATGTGTCTTCGATACCATCATCTACATAATGGCGGGCTACCAGCACGGTGTCCCGGAATGCCCAGGCATTTAATGGAATTGCTTTAAAGCCGGACGGTGTGCCACTTAACCAGCTTCCTGATTGTGTATTGTCCTGCACCGCTTTTGGAATCAGTAGCAATTGTTTCTGAAACCCCGGCTGCCTCGATCCCAGTTCGATGATCATCCGGTTGCCAAACGGTGTATTATCCGGTGCCAGCACATAAGCCAATAAAGCAATAACCGATGTCAGTACGATGACGGTTATTGCTACTATTGCTGAAGGTTTTTTGATTAACCGGCGTATTATTCCTGTGTCCGAATTCACCCGGCTTTGAAGTTAGTTTGTTTTCTTTAAAGAATGAGGCACGTTGCTGTTTATTGGTGCATCGGATAACGGGTCTATATGTCCCAGCCCATATTTATCTACAAGGTACACAAACCCGGTGAGCGCTACTGCACACAGCTTCAGTTCCCTGTGGTTGATATTCTCAAATACATCTGCGCGGGTATGATGCAGATCAAAATAGCGTTGGGGATCTGGCAGCAGGCCCACAACAGGTACGCCCATCCTATGCAGTGGACTGATATCTGCGCCACCTTCGTCAT
>CAZKPH010000308.1:0-3190 GCA_964554605.1 uncultured Ferruginibacter sp. | reverse complement strand
TTTGAGAGTGAGTATAAAATACTGATTATGTGGATGCCGGAATTTTTAGGAAAAGAAGGAAATAAATTGCTTAAATTGATTGAAGAACCCCCGGCTAACACATTGTTCATTCTGGTAGCGGAAAATGAGGACCAGATATTGCCCACAATTCTTTCAAGGACGCAACTGATAAAAATCCCTGCACTTGCCGAAAGAGATATCGAAGCAGCATTGGAACTCAGGGAGGGGGCCAAACCCGAGAATGCCCGGCAAATTTCCGTAATCTGTGAGGGGAACTACAGGGAAGCTACTCAATTATTGCAACATGCGGAAAATGACTGGTTGCAGATTGTGAGGGAATGGCTCAATCTTATTGTAAAGAAGAACTTGCCCGGGCAGGTAAAGTGGATTGATGATATGAGTAAACTGGGCAGGGAAAAGCAAAAACAATTTTTGAAATACTTTATACATTTGGTGGAAGAGTCGGTAAAAATTAGCATAACAGGCAGGTATACACAGCCAGACCCTTCAAACGGAGAAACGGATTTTGCACTCAGGCTGAATAAACTTTGCAGTATTTATCAGCAGGAAGCTATTGTAGATGAACTGAATAAATCCAGTTATTATATAGAAAGAAATGCTAATGGTAAAATACTTTTTCATGCCTTATCCATTAAGTTGTTCCATATTATTAGTAACAATTCGTTAATTTTGGTGAATTGAGGATCCCGGACCGGGGATAAAAGGCTGTGGAGGGTATTGTTTTATAAATGAACAACCTTTTTCTTCATTATAATCAACACGATAGTTATTGTTGTTTTTTTATATTCTTTACCACTATCGTGAATACAACAATTGTCCAGTAATGATATGCTGTACAAGAGTGCGACGCCAATGAAGATGACAGCAGCACTGATGCCGGGTACATAATTTTCCTCTTTATTTATTTAAACAACAACTGATTGATTATATGAGTTGCGGACATTGCGGATCTTACAGTATACCAGGTGGATGCAAAAGCCATGGCAGTTGTGCCAGTGGCAGTTGCAACCGAATGAATGTATACAATTGGTTGTCTGACCTTCCCTTTGCAGATACAGATAGTTATTGCAGGATAATAGAGGTTAGTTTTAATAACGGAAGCCGGAAAGATTTTTTCCGGAATACTACTTCCCATATTTTTGAAAAAGGGGACCTGGTAGCAGTAGAAGGTGTTAACGGTTTTGATGTTGGGTCTGTGAACCTGACGGGAGAACTGGTGAGATTGCAATTGAAAAAAAACAATATTAAGGAAGATAACCCTGATTTGAAGAAGGTACTGAGAAGAGCCGGGGATGCTGATATTGGTAAGATGAAGGAAACGAAGGCCCGGGAAAAAGACGTGATGATTAAAAGCCGTGCTATTGCGAAGCAACTTAAGCTGGAAATGAAAGTGGCAGAAGTAGAAATACAAGCCGATGGCAGAAAAGCTACTTTTTTTTATATTGCTGACGACAGAGTAGATTTCAGAGAATTGATAAAGGTATATGCCAGTGAGTTTAAGGTTAAGGTAGAGATGAAACAAATAGGCGCACGGCAGGAAGCAGGTAAAGTGGGGGGTATCGGCAGTTGCGGGCGGGAGCTATGTTGCAGCAGTTGGCTTACAGATTTTAAGAGTGTGAACACCAATGCTGCACGTTATCAAAATCTCAGTATCAACCAAACGAAACTGAGCGGGCAATGTGGCCGTTTAAAATGCTGCCTCAATTATGAACTGGATACTTACCTGGATGCTTTGCAGAATTTCCCTGAGGATTGTGATACGATTGAAGTAGCCAGGAATAAAGCAATATTGGTGAAGAAGGATATTTTCCGCAACCTGATGTGGTACACAATGCCGGATAGTACCAAACAATACCCACTTACTATTGAAAGGGTTTTAAAAATTAAAGCGCTCAATAAACAGGGTATTAAGCCTGAAGAATTGGAAACCGTGGAAGTAATAAATAAGAAACCTGTTGAAATTGAACCTGCCTATGTGGACGTTGTAGGGCAGATCAGCCTGAAAAATCTTGAAAAAACAAGCCGGAGAAGAAGGGAAATGGAGAAAAGCAAACAACAAAACGGCAAACAACAGCAGGGTAAACAGAACCAACAACAAGGCAGGCCACAAAGCTCCGGGAAAAATCATCTGGCCAGAAACAATCAACAGCAACAGAGGCCCAAGATACAGGCGCCAAAACAACAGAACAACAGACGCAATAATCAGCAGCGAAACAATGGGAAAACAGCCGGTAAAGAAGAAAAAAATAACTAATTGTTAAATAACAACGTCAGGTATTTTTATCTGGCGTTTTTAATTTTACAGAATAATTGCGCATGTCAATTGCAGTACATAACCTTACTAAGCTATACGGCACACAGAAAGCCGTAGACAGTATATCCTTTTCCGTTAGTAAGGGTGAGATTGTAGGATTCCTGGGCCCCAACGGAGCAGGAAAATCCACCACAATGAAAATCATTACCGGTTATCTTGAGGCAGATCACGGCCAGGTATCCGTATGTGGCGAGGCAGTACACCCCGACTCTCCGGGTACCAAGAAGAGGATCGGTTATTTACCGGAAGCAAATCCACTGTACTATGAAATGTATATACGGGAATACCTTGCATTTATTGCAGCCATTCATGGAATAAAGGATGTACAACAAAAAATTGCCGGGATAATACAAACGGTTGGTCTTACCGCAGAGGCCGACAAGAAAATAGGCCAGTTGAGCAAAGGGTATAAACAACGTGTAGGGCTGGCAGCAGCCCTGATTCACGATCCGGAAGTACTGATTCTGGATGAGCCCACCAGCGGACTTGACCCCAATCAAATAGCGGAGATCAGGGAAGTAATAAAAAACCTGGGTAAGGAAAAAACCGTATTATTTTCATCGCATATTTTACAGGAGGTGGAAGCCATGTGCGACAGGGTGATAATTATCAACAAAGGGAAACTTGTGGCAGATGACAGTTTATCTTCTCTACGCCAAAATAGTTCTGCCGATCATCTTACTGTTGAATTCAAGGAGGGAATAGACATTTCGCTCCTTAACAACTTAAACGGGGTTGCTAAAACTGAAGTGGTTTCTGCAACTGTTTACAGGGTTTTTACAAAGGACCCCGACTCTGTACGAAAGCAATTATTAGAATTGAGTTTGAAAAATAATCTTAACGTCGTTTCTTTGC
>CAZKPH010000307.1:0-3208 GCA_964554605.1 uncultured Ferruginibacter sp. | reverse complement strand
AAGGTAAGCCTTGAATCATTTGCCAGCAGCTATATTTACGAAAACGTGTGCGTAATAAAGGCCTCCAGCCCGAAAAAAGAATCCGGTAAATTCAAATGGCAATGCCTAGTTTTGCATCCCGCCACAGCGGCAACCCACATTATATTATATATTACGGTACGGCAACTTACAGCATCACCATGAAAATAGACCAACTGACATTTACAAGATTTCTGGCCGCTATCTCTATCGTTATATTCCATTTCGGGCAAAAAGTGACACCTTTCTCTTACGATACAGTATCTTTTCTTTTTCAAAAAGCTAATATTGGGGTGAGTTTCTTCTTCATTCTTTCTGGTTTTGTAATGATCATTGCCTACGGAAGAAAAGGCAGTATAAACCCCGCCGAATACCTGCGAAACCGCTTCGGGCGCATATATCCCGTATATATGGTAGCTATCTGCCTGCTGGCAGGCAACTGGCTGTTTCTTTCCCTTCCCGTAGATACTACAGACCTCATGCTGAATATCTTTATGGTGCAAAGCTGGATACCCGGCAAGGCCCTTTCCTTCAATTCGCCGGGATGGTCTTTATCGGTAGAGTTTTTCTTTTACTTTCTGTTCCCTTTCCTTTTCAACCGTATCTATAGCCGATATGGATATAAGAAAACCATTCTTCCCATCCTGCTGATCTGGATAGCCAGCCAGGCCATGCTCCATGTAGGCCTGGCAGCCCCTTTACCGCATTTCAGCCCGGAGCAGTACCACGACCTGCTTTTTTATTTCCCGGTAATGCACCTGAGCCAGTTCCTTATAGGTAACCTGGCTGGATTTATTTATATAGATAAACTTGCGGGCAGGAAACGAAATACCGACCTGTATATATTACTAACGGTAGCCATAACCAGCCTATTGCTTAAGTACGATTTCGGCTTCAATTATCATAACGGGGTTCTGGGCATAGTATTTGTACCGTTCATATTACTAATGTCGGTAAACAACGGTTATATTACACGGCTTTTCAGTATAAGCATATTTGTATTCCTGGGAGAAATAAGTTACGGTATCTACATACTGCAGCGGCCGGTATATGTATGGACACAGGGTATAATGAACCGCTTGCATATACAAAACAGTACTGTATCGTTTTACATTTCATTTGTAAGCCTCATCGCCTTATCAGCCCTGTGTTATGTATCCATAGAAGCACCCCTGCGCCGCATGATCAAAAAGATACGGATACCCGGCAGTCCCGTAGAAGCCTGATACCGAAAAACCCGGCAAGAAGCATCCGTCAGCAACCCATACCTAAGCATCTGTATCCGGCTGTACGCTCATAGTCCTCGCTAACGCTGCGGGCTATCCGCTACCATCCGGGCTAGGCCCAGCCTCATCATATTCCCCAACATCGTAAAGACGCACTAATGTTACTTTCAGTTGCACAAAATTATCCGCAGTTAAGATTCAATTTTGTTATGTACCACGGAGAACTGGGGGAGGAACTAGAAATAAGAACATATTTATTAAGAACTTTTATTAATGCTGATTTAAGGTCTCTATCGTCGACCCTAATCATTTCTTTGTTTTTAGCAGAAAATGTTATGAAAGTAGTATATTGATTTTCTCCCCTTTGACCATCAAACTTAATTACAGCAACATCTCCATTTTCTTTAACATGTTCAAAACAAGCAATTATATCTTGAATTTCAATATTTTTTTTCTCTAACAATTCGGTGATTCTTATCATTTTTATTTAGTTAACATTTTTGCAATTTTTGTAACATCTGTAACTATTCCTTGAGCAACTTTTAAAGCTACATTAAGCATTTCCTCTTTCTAACAGTTTTTAATCCATTTATTTTACAAAAGAAAAATTCCCGGATTACTCCGAAACTATTTTTATGTTTGTTTTTCTGCACTCTGCATCTTTTTTATAACCAACAAAACAAGCAGTAAAATAACAAAAGCGTAGAGCATTTCAAATGTAGGATTGAAATAAAATTTAAGGGTTGTAACAGATGCTGCGTTTTCATATCTGTATTGAGGCGGAAACAATATTAAAATCTTATGTATAGCAATGCCAAGTATATTCAATACCACGATTTCCAATATCATTTTTTTTACATTCGACAGAATCTCCCTACCTACATTTAGATAATGTACAAGTAGCAAGAAAACAACATTAGGAATACCTGTGAATATTCCAGATAATATAATCGATAGTATTATAAAATCAGAATGTAGGTATGTGTCCGGGCTTATAATAAAGCCGCTTCCAACGCTTATCAGCACCGTCAATAAAAAAGCTATAAATATTTTTTTTACCATCGTTTTTACTCTGAGTGTGCGCAAAAAGTCCTTTTAATATTTCGGCCCCGCATCAATAATTTTTTTTTGTGTTTCTGCTTCCTTCTCTTCTCTCTTAACAGCATCTTTTTGTTCACCTGCTGTCCATGGCTTCACATCACCAAAGCCCCAATTCAATCCAGGAATTTGATCTTCAATTTTATCAATATTGTCTTGACTAACGCCTGATTTATTTAGTATCGTTGAAGTTGACGAATTGCAGTTCCCTGTTGTTTCACAATCAGTAACGGCATTATATTTAATACCGGGATTATTTCCAAAACTTTCTGCTGTTTTAATGACAGCTTGATCAAACTGATCACTTGTCATTCCCTCCGGAACAGGTACTGGTATCCTTGCCTTTAAATTCGGGTTATCTGTTCCTTTTTCTTTATCCCCATACACCTGCTTGTCTTGCGAATAAGACTGCCTAACTAATGGACTTCCTCCAAAATTACTTACATTTCCATTTGCATCAGCCCCTGGCCCATAGACATAATACTTAATGTCTCCAGCATCTGTTTTGACAATAAGAAATGTATGCGTTGCTTGATTTACTGCCCAATTATTGGGAGCTCCAGGTAATGTTGTAGCGTATAACCAAACAGTATCACCTTTAACATCATTATAAAGTATGGGATTTCTACCCATCATTGCATAAGGGCTTTCACTTGCGTTTGGTTTCGCTCTGTCAGGTGTCCACCATTGTCCAGTGTATGTATCGCCTTCACGATAATAAGTAGTAAAATGTCTGTTCTCTTGCCATGATATTTCATCATCCTTTTCAGAACCTTGGTAACCGTATTTGTAAGAGTTTGCATTGAAGCTTCTCCCCGGCATACTCATACCAAAACTATAATAATCCGTTGCGCTTATCACATCCG
>CAZKPH010000306.1:0-3214 GCA_964554605.1 uncultured Ferruginibacter sp. | reverse complement strand
TTTATGGGGCTTCGGTACAGGTAGAAGGTGCCCGGTTGGTGGTATCTGCGCCGGAAGTGCCGCACCCGGTGGCAGTCCGGTAGGCGTGGGCCAATAATCCGGAGGCAAACCTTACCAATGCAAGCGGGCTTCCCGCTTCGCCATTCCGGACGGATAACTGGGCAATGATTACTGCGGGAAAGAAATGATTAATTGTACGGCTGGTATTTTGTACAACAGCCGGGTTTCTACGCCCGATTGCAGCGGATACCCCGGTGAGGGTTTGCGTGTGTGCTATGTGCCGGAGTAGGAGCGTAAAGCGGGGCTAATGCAGGGTTTTGCACTTATGCCGGCGTACAAGTATGTTATTATTTGCGCAGGTGTTGTAGCTCTGTTTCAATGCGGGCATAGATTTCATCTTCGCCGGGGCTTTCCGGAACAAATGGCTGCCCGATAACTTTTTCGTAGAGCTCGATATAACGGTTACTGATAGTGCTGATCCACTCGTCTGTCATTTCCGGTACGGTTTGGCCTTCTTTTCCCATGAAATTGTTGGATATCAGCCATTCCCTTACAAATTCTTTGCTCAATTGTTTTTGTTTTTCGCCGCGTTGCTGCCTTTCTTCAAAACCGTCTGCATAGAAGTAGCGTGAACTGTCGGGTGTATGTATCTCGTCCATGAGATAAATGGTATCGCCGATTTTTCCGAATTCATATTTGGTATCCACGAGTATCAGGCCTTGCCGGGCAGCCAGTTGCCTGCCGCGTTCAAACAGGGCATGGGTATAAGTTTCCAGCATTTCGTAGTCTTTTTTATCTACGATGCCCTGCCTTATGATCTCATCTTTGCTTATATCTTCATCGTGTCCTACGGCAGCCTTGGTAGTAGGGGTAATAACGGGCCTGGCGAAATAATCGTTTTCCTTCATATTTTCCGGTAATATTTCGCCGCAGAGTTCCTGTTTGCCGCTCTGGTAGGTACGCCAGGCATGGCCTGTAAGATTGCCACGTATGACCATTTCTACTTTGAAAGGGGTACATTTTTTACCAATTGCCACATTGGGCGCCGGAGTAGCTAAGAGCCAGTTGGGGCATATATCGGCGGTAGCTTTCAGCATATAGGCAGCTATCTGGTTCAGTACCTGGCCTTTGAATGGTATAGGCCTGGGCAGTATTACATCAAAGGCGGAAATGCGGTTACTGGCTATCATTACCAGCCATTCATTCTCAATAGTATATACGTCTCTTACTTTGCCACTATAAAAATTTGTCTGTCCGGGAAACTGGAAAGTTTTCATACTGCTAAAGTACACCCAACAGTTGTATTCTCCAATCTGCCGGGATGAAATGTAGATAAATACCTGAAGTTTATACGTTGAAACGGAAGTGCATTACATCGCCATCATTCACTACATACTCTTTGCCTTCTATGCGGAGTTTGCCACTGTCGCGGCAGGCGGCTTCCGATCCGTAATGAATGAAGTCATTATAGGCTATCACTTCTGCTTTGATGAACCCTTTCTCAAAATCTGTGTGGATAACACTTGCAGCCTGCGGGGCTTTCCATCCTTTGTGGATTGTCCAAGCCCTTACTTCCTGTACACCGGCGGTAAAGTAAGTGGAGAGGTTCAGCAGTTGATATGTAGAGTGGATAAGCCTGTCCAGCGCAGGTTCTACCATCTTGTATTCGTCCATGAACATTTTCTTATCACCCGCATCTTCAAATTCAGCTATCTGTGCTTCTATCGCATTGGTCATAACGATAACCTGGTTGCCTTCGTCTTTAACGGCTTCTTTCAGCGCATCGGAATATTTATTGCCGGTATGCATACTGGCTTCATCCACGTTTGCCACATACAAAATGGGTTTATCGCTAAGGAGGAACAGATCGGCTATAGCTGTATTTTCTTCTTTGGACAGCCCCAGTGTGATAATATTCTTCCCTTTTTCGAGGTGTTCCCGGCAGCGCATCAGGATATCCAGTTCGGCCCTGGCTTTCGGATCGTTTTTAGCGATCTTTTCTGTTCGTTGTATCTTTTTTTCAACGCTCTCGAGGTCTTTCAGTTGCAATTCGGTTTCTATAATCTCCTTATCACTGACAGGGTTAATAGCGCCCTCTTCACGAAGTATATTATCGTCTTCAAAACAGCGTACCACATGGATAATAGCGTCCACTTCCCGTATATTGGCCAGGAATTTATTGCCCAGCCCTTCGCCCTTGCTGGCGCCTCTTACGAGCCCGGCAATATCCACAATCTCTATCTGCGTGGGTACTATACGGTTAGGTTTTACGAGTTCCGCCAGTTTATCCAGCCTCGGGTCAGGTACGTTTACCAATCCCACATTCGGTTCAATAGTACAGAAACGGTAATTACTCGCCTGAGCTTTAGCGCTATTACTTACTGCATTGAACAACGTTGATTTTCCTACATTGGGTAGTCCCACAATTCCTGCTTGTAAAGCCATATATTTTGATCTGTTTTTTTATGTTGCCGGCGCCGGTACTTCGTGGCATCATCGTTGTGTCACTCACTTGTACGTCCGGTATTCTGTTCATCAATTTTGGCTGCAAAGGTAAGGTTTGAGATTTATTTTATAAGTTAGCATATAAATAAGGTGGTACATTGGAAAAAAATACCTGTACCCGCCGATCTTTCAGGCAGAATCAAAAATACTATGGCTTTAAGCAAGATATGGAGTGCCTTTATACTGGTAGCGGTAGCAGTAGCGTTGGCCAATATGCTTTTTATCCCGGGCAATAAGGATATATTCAACAGAATGGTGGTAGGTAAGGCAGGGGATACTTCCCAGGTTGTAGTTTACGATAGCAGCCTTCTCCCGCAGAATATTGCTGTACTCCTGGGTGCAGGGAAAGATGTGAAGCAGGGCAACAGGCATTTTGTACGCACTGCAGAAGGCAGGGTGGTTGCATACCGGGAACAGACTGCCGATGGTATACTGGCTACATGCAAGGCATCTGTTGAGATATGTATCGGCCTGATCGGTATCATGGCTTTGTTCATGGGCTTTATGAGTATTGCCGAAAAAGCAGGCGGGATACGTTTTTTGTCTCGTATCATTGGGCCTTTTTTTAGCAAATTGTTTCCCGGCTTGCCAGCGAACCATCCCGCATTTGGGCACATGATGCTAAATTTTTCGGCCAATTTGTTAGGGCTGGATAATGCCGCTACAACCTTCGGCATTTAAACTATGAAGAGCTTTTGGGAAGCAAACC
>CAZKPH010000305.1:0-3227 GCA_964554605.1 uncultured Ferruginibacter sp. | reverse complement strand
ACAGTACAGATGTAGGGATGCAGAAATTGTTGAAGATGTGAAAATAGAAATACGGGATGTAGGCAAAGTTATTTTTTTACAGGATGGCTTTCCTGTAGTTGTTTGTGGCAAAGGCCTGATAAAAATTACGGATATGATAGACGCTGCAACAGGCCATTCAGCCTTGCCATTAAAGAATTTTAGGACAAAGTTCTCGTAGTACTTTGTGAAAATGGAAAATTCTGATTTAAAATAATTTATAAAGCAAATACTTACTATTACTGGAAAACAAATGAATAAGATACCTTTCAACAAACCTTATCTTACTGGAAAGGAGACTGAATATATTCGGAAAGCAGTTGCGTCGGGAAAGATATCCGGAAACGGAGAATATACACGCCTTTGTCATTCTTTCTTTACGGAAAAATTCGGGTTTCAAAAATGTTTACTCACGACTTCCTGTACAGATGCGCTGGAAATGGCTGCTATCCTCATTAATATTCAACCAGGTGATGAAGTAATAATTCCCTCGTATACATTTGTTTCAACAGCAAATGCTTTTGTTTTACGTGGGGCCAAAATTGTTTTTGCAGACTCCGGCAGTGAGAATCCGAATATTGATGCAAATATTATTGAGCCTTTAATATCTTCACGTACTAAGGCTATCGTTGTCGTACATTATGCCGGTATATCCTGCGATATGGATACTGTAATGGCTATTGCCCGTAATCATGGATTATATGTCATTGAGGATGCTGCGCAGGCAATTGATAGTTATTATACAGGGAAAGATGGTGTTCGCAAACCACTTGGATCTATTGGCCATCTTGGTGCATTTTCATTTCATGAAACAAAAAATGTAATTGCCGGGGAAGGGGGGATGCTCACAATCAATGATTCGTCTTTTAATGACAGGGCAGAGATTATTTGGGAGAAAGGAACAAACCGTTCTGCATTTTTCCGCGGCCAGGTTGATAAATATAGTTGGGTAGATATCGGCAGTTCTTTTTTGCCTTCAGATATTGTTGCCGCCTTTTTATACGCACAACTGGAAAACCTGGAAAAAATACAGCAAAGGCGAAAAGAAATTTGGCAAACCTACTACTCCCGCTTGCAAAACATAAAAGAACATATACACTTACCCTGTATTCCTCAATATGCCACTAACAATGCGCATATGTTTTATATTGTATGCAATAATCTTTCAATTCGTACTGAACTAATCCGGTTTCTTAGCGAAAATAGTGTCTGGGCGGTATTTCATTATTTAAGCCTGCATAAAAGTACTTATTATGTAGACAAACATGACGGTAGAACACTCACATGGGCAGACGATTATTCAGACAGGTTATTGCGCTTGCCTTTGTATTTTGAATTATCGGACGACGAATTATCCTATATCTGTGACTTAATTAGTAATTTTTTTCTGAATCATAAATCTTAAAGCCTGTTGCTAATAGCAATCATTATCATATGCGGATTATTCATATAATGACATTTGAGAAATTTATTCGCGACTATATTCAGTTTATTGAAAAGAATCTGGAGGTAAATGACCATTATTTTTTAATAATTGGAACTGATTACAAAAAATACGATCTAAGCGGGCTTCCCAATGTTATTTTTATTAATAATTACCGGAATGTTTTTAATATGATTTTTCGGCTGCATATAGCTAACCGGATAATTCTTCATGGTTTGTGGGATGAAAGAGTAATAAAGATATTGTTGTGCATGCCATGGCTGATTAAAAAATGTTATTGGATGCTATGGGGAGGCGACTTTTATTATCCCGAGACAAAAACATTAGCAAGAAAAAAACTGATAAAAAAAATAAAACATTTTGTAGGGTTTATCAAAGATGATTATTTGTTGATAAGAGAATGGTATGGGGCAAAAGGGGAATTTCATGAATGTATTTTATATCCTGTTGCTTTCTTTGAAGAAGATTATTCACCTAATCTTGGGGGGCAAAAAGGTACGATTAAGATACTTGCAGGAAATTCAGCAGATCCGTCAAATAATCATTTCGACTTGTTTGAAAAATTGATCCCATATAAGGAGCAGGACATACAAATAATAGTTCCTTTATCTTATGGTAATGGCACATATTCTGAAGATGTTATAAAAAAAGGGAAGGAAATCTTTGGAGACAAATTTGTCCCGCTTACAGATTTTATATCGCTTTCTGAATACAAAAAACTACTTAAGGATGTAGATATAGCAATATTCAATCATGACAGGCAACAAGGAATGGGAAATATTATCAGCCTTATATCTTATGGAAAGAAAGTCTATATCAGGTCTCATATTTCCACATGGAAAATGTTTAACTCTTTTGGCGTGACGGTATTTGATTGTAAAAATTTTGACCTTACTTTACCTGACAAAGCGTTAATACAAACTAATATTGATATCATGAAAAACTATTTTACAAAAGAAAATTATATAAATCAGTTGAAAGCGCTTTTTTATAAATAATAGTTTTTTTATTGAAATGAATGTATATTAAGAAATTCCCCGATCACTGTATTGCTAAAACCTGATAATTTTTTTAAAACTATATCAATGATAAAGTTTGGCGTTATTATCCCATTTAGATCAAAAGTTGAGTCAGTAAATTGGGCAAACGAGTGTAAGTTATTGCAGCAAACCATACACTCGGTTCTCAACCAATCATACTCAAATTTTGAGGTCTTTGTAATTCATAATGAACACCCAGATATTGACATTACGGATATCCGGGTTCATTTTGTGAATTTTCCATATGGTTATGTTAAGTTCGAAGACATCCCTGACAAAGAAAATTTGTTTAGGATATTTAAGAATAACGAAAGGATTGTAGTGCGCAGATGGGATAAGGGGCGGAAAATTTCTTACGGGTCGGTGGTTGCAAAACAAAATGATTGTACCTATATCATGAACCTGGATGCAGATGACCTGTTATCCAACAGGTTATTTGACTTTATGTATAAAAATGCCGCAGATGGAAAATGTGCCGGGTGGTATATTGGTAAAGGGTATTTGCACATAAAGGATTCAACCTATCTTATGAAAGTTGCAAAAGGGATGAATTCTCTTAACGGGTCTACTCATATTCTTAGGGAAGACCTTGTAAAAATACCTGATTTTACTTCAGGCGACTGGCAGGATTTTAATCTTTTCACAGATCATGGATGGATAAAAGACCGTGTTTTTGAACTGTACCAGGCAGAGATACAACCTGTTCCATTCCCAGCTGTAGTATA
>CAZKPH010000304.1:0-3237 GCA_964554605.1 uncultured Ferruginibacter sp. | reverse complement strand
ATTCAGTTTTGCCGGGTATTATAACCCCGAGAGGATTCATTTTGGGGCGCTCAGGGTATTGAATGATGACACTGTTGCCGGAGGAATGGGTTTTGACAGGCACCCACATGATAATATGGAAATCATCAGCATACCGTTAGCAGGAGACTTAGAACACAAAGATAGCATGGGAAATGTAGCTGTTATAAAAAAAGGAGATGTACAGGTAATGAGTGCCGGAACCGGAATTTATCATAGCGAATATAATAAGAACAAAGACACTATCGTAAAGTTCCTGCAGATATGGGTATTCCCTGCAAAAAGGAATGTAACTCCCCGTTATGGCCAGGTAACATTAAACGAGGCGGACAGGCATAACCGTTTGCAGCAAATAGTTTCTCCTGATTCCAAAGGTGAGGGGGCCTGGATATACCAGGATGCATGGTTTCATCTGGGTAATTTCACTAAAGGGGTTCAACAACATTACGATCTGAAAAAAAAGAGCAATGGTATTTACGCTTTTGTATTGAAAGGGAAATTTTCTCTGGAAGGGAATCTTTTGGGGGCTCGTGACGGGCTTGGAATATGGGAGGCGGATTCTATTACCCTTACAGCAGAAGAAGAGGATTCGGAAATATTATTAATGGAAGTACCCATGTAAAGGCATTATATTTTTCACAAATAAAAAATAAAACTATGGCACACATAAACTGGAATATCGATCCAACACATAGCGAGATCCAATTTAAAGTAAAACACCTGATGATAACAAATGTAACCGGTAGTTTCTCCGACTTTACTGCAAGCGTTACATCCGATGATGAAAAATTTACCAACCTGTCGGCAGTCTTTTCGGCAAAGGTAGATAGTGTAAACACAGGCAGCGAGCAAAGAGATATCCATCTGAAGAGTGCGGATTTCTTCGATGCCGAAAAGTACCCGGAATTGCGATTCATTTCTACAGGTATAAAAAATAATAGTGAGGACGGATTCGATTTGATTGGCAATCTTACTATCAGGGATGTAACGAAAACTGTTACACTAAAAGTTGAATTCGGTGGCGTAGCGAAAGATCCATGGGGTAATACAAAAGCAGGGTTTACGGTTACCGGGAAGATTAACCGCACCGAATTCGGACTGGCATGGAATGCGGCTTTGGAAACCGGAGGTGTACTGGTAAGTGAAGAAATAAAGCTTTTTGCAGAAATACAACTGGTGAAAGCATAAGAAATACATAAACGAATGAAGATTGATACAGAAGGGTTTCCGGGTCTGGTGAATGTACTTGTAGTAGGGGCATACCCGGATATTACGTCATTGCTTGTCAGGCTGGTGAACCGCTTCGGTGGTATAAAAGCAGAAGGGGCAACAGGGGCCTGGCGAATCATATCGCAGGCTTCAGCGCAAAATTATGATCTTGTCCTGATAGGATCTGGCCTGAACAGGCGTTTTGAGGATAGGGTTATTTTATGTGCCCGGAGTAGAAATCCGGATGTAAAAATCATTTATCATTTTGGTGGTGGGAGCGGGTTGTTAAAAAGTGAATTAAGCCGGGCATTAGGTTTTACACTCATATCCGCTAAAGAAGACTGTTCTGCATAGCAGTGAAAAGATTCCTAAGAAAAACAGTGTAAGGGACAGGATTCTGTAACTGAATGAAGATTGTCTGGAGAACCCTTCCGCACAAAATAAAAACCCACTAAAATGTGGGTTTTTTATTTCCCGTAAGGGTAATAAATGTGATGTTATTGGTACTCTTCGAGAAAGGAGAAATGAGAAAAAATATGAGCAATATTTCTCTATAAAAATTCTGTGGAAAGAAAAATAATACCTATAAACGCTATGAAGATATTGGGTATACGTTTGTTTTTCAAAAAAACTGACCTTTTCCAACCTTTGCTGAAAAATAACAGTATATGTATGTAGAATAAACACTCAAAATGGAAAATATTCGATTTTCGATCTTTTACCTGTTAATAATCGGTTTCCTTTTTACAGGTTGCGATAAAGATTGTGAGGATACACATACGCTGGCAGTAGATGCAGGGAATAATCAATTTTTTGAATTGCCGAAAGATTCTACCGTACTTACGGCAGTAATTACAAGCGGATCCGCAACCAACAGAAGTACCTATAAGTGGACACAATTGTCCGGGCCCAATTCATCTTTGGTTGTAGATGGCTTATCAATGTCTACGCAAATAAAGGGCCTTACCTACGGCATATATGTATTTCAATTTGCGTTAGTCGACGAAGGTATTATTGCAATGGACACTGTTTCTGTAACAGTAGGCCCGGATAATTTGCTTACAGCTTCTCCAACTCCGGTGATAAATGGTAATTTTAGTGATTACTATAACACATGGAATTCTAACCAGTTGGCAATGGTGGCCTGGACAAGTGGCTGTGCTTCTTATATTACCCGTTCCTGTTTAAAATTTGACGTAAGCTCCATCCCTCCTGAATCTACGATATATAATGCCGTATTATACCTGTATTCTGATCCCAATCCGGGAGTGGGTAACAGTGTAGATGCACAGTACGGAAACTCTAATGCATGTTTTATAAACAGGATTGTTGCAAATTGGACAACCCCTTCATGGAATAACCAGCCCGCATATACTACGGTAAATCAGGCTGTCATCCCGCAAAGCGCTTCTACTACAGAAGATGCAGTAATAGATGTAACTGCCATGGTACGGGATATGCATATTAGCGGGAATTATGGTTTTTTCATCAGGTTGCAAAATGAAATAATTTATAATTCACGGCAGTATGCTACAATTGCCAATAGTAATTCTTTAATTCGTCCCAAGCTGGTAATCAAATATCAATAATCAGCCCTATTAAAACAAATTTTCACGCCTCGGAGGTCAAAAGCCTTCGGGGTTTTTTGCGAATTATGAGTAGAAAATAAAAGCCTCATCCTAACAGTTTAGAATATATATTTGAGAATAGTTATACAATTTAATTGCTTAAAGAGATACAAAATATAAATTCTATTATTGAAGGGTGCAGGCAAAATGATCGGAAAGCACAGGAAACATTGTACAAGAGCTTTTACGATTCTATGATGAACCTATGTATCAGATATACGCAATCCGAAACAGATGCCCGGCAGGTTTTAAACAATGGTTTTTTCAAAGTATTCAAGAATATCGAACAATATAACCCCGAAAGATCAACCCTTTACACATGGATACGAAAAATAATAATAAACTGCTGCCTGGATCATATTAGCGCCAAACAGGAAACAAA
>CAZKPH010000303.1:0-3238 GCA_964554605.1 uncultured Ferruginibacter sp. | reverse complement strand
ATCAGCCAGGACTCCAGCCTGTTATAATAATGCCTGTATTTTGCGGTATTTTTATCTGTATTGATAATGATATTTTTATTGTTGGCAGACATAGAATAGAATAACTCCATGCTCATCTGGTATACGGAAGTTTCTTTATCAATGCAGGCAGCTATATCATCAGTAACATCACTTTTGCTTCTTGCAGCGAGGGAGATACTGTCAATGCATTTACAAGCCGTTTTCCCGGCTTCTGCGAGCAAATGGTTGCTATCGATCTTAATAAGATCCATAATATTCCCTAATTGTTTCTCGGAAATTGTATCCGGTGTATTAGTTTCCTGGGCAGAAGAAGTTGTTGCAATTAGTATTGCAAGCAAACAGGTTAAAGCAGTTGTTTTCATGAGAAAGATTTTTGTATGGAAAGCGTTTTAACATCATAAATCTAACAAACTCTTCCCAATAATTGAAACACATTCATTTATCTGTTCTCCTGTAATGAGTAACGGAGGTGCAAATCTTATTTTGTCACCATGTGTGGGTTTTGCCAGCAACCCGTTTTCTTTAAGCGCAAGGCAAAGTTCCCATGCTGCATTCGGGTTGTTATGTTCTATCACTATGGCATTGAGTAACCCCTTGCCTCGTATGGTTTTGATATACGGTGAGTTAAGTTTTTCAAGTCCTGTCCGCAATAGTATTCCCATATTTTCAGCATTCTCAGCCATTTTTTCATCTTTAAGTACTTGCAGCGCTGCGATAGCAACTTTACAAGCCAGGGGGTTGCCGCCGTATGTACTGCCATGTTCCCCGGGTTTGATTGTCAGCATAATCCCGTCATCTGCCAATACAGCGCTTACAGGTAATGTGCCTCCACTAAGGGCCTTACCAAGAATAAGTATATCGGGTCTTACATTTTCATGATCACAGGCTAGCATCTTTCCCGTACGTGCAAGGCCGGTTTGGATTTCATCTGCAATCATTAATACACGGTATTTATTGCATAATGTTCTGATTCCGGCAAGGTATCCATTATCAGGAACTACAACTCCGGCTTCTCCCTGAATAGGTTCAAATAGGAACCCGGCAACTGTTTCATCCTTTATTGCCTCTTCTAGCGCTGGCAGGTTATTATACGGTATTCGTATAAACCCGGGCATATAGGGCCCAAAATTTTTGTAAGATGCCGGGTCACTCGAAAAAGAAACAACGGTAGATGTACGGCCATGGAAATTGTCATCAACTACCACAATCTTAGCTTGGTTTTCCGGGATTCCTTTTACGGTATAACCCCATCTGCGGGTAAGTTTAAGGGCAGTTTCAACGCCTTCTACTCCTGTATTCATAGGCAATACCTTGTCATAGCCGAAATATCCTGTTATATATTTTTCATATTCTCCCAGTGTGCTGTTATAGAATGCCCTGCTGGTAAGTGTTAATTTTTCTGACTGGGCTATGAGTGCCTGAATGATCCCGGGATGGCGGTGCCCCTGGTTCAATGCTGAATATCCGCTTAAAAAGTCATAATATTTTTTCCCATCCACATCCCAAACAAAAACACCTTCGCCCCGATCAAGTACAACAGGTAAGGGGTGGTAATTATGAGCGCCGTACTTTTCCTCCTGATCGATGAATTGTCGTGTTGTAGTTGATAATTGTATTTTCCCGGACATAATATTTACGTATTTGAAAAATGAAACGAATAAAAAAAGATTGGCAGGCGATGGTGTGAGCGCTAGCAGGAATATATTTAACCTCGATGGTTAAGAAGATCGAGGTTGCTGCTAAGGAAAGAGATATTTGTTAAATCTGTATTCAGCATAACCGATGCAATATAAGGGATTTTATCGAATGTTACCTGTTTGGGCCTTTATCAATTGCACAATTTCTTCCTTGTGCAGGTAATATTTTCTTTTGAACTTTTTATACTTTTCTGTTGCTCCGGAATGGTTTGTTACATAATCGATCCAATCATATAATTGCCAACCCATACCATGCAAAATCGCAATGCTGTCTGTTTTTCTTTCTGTTTTAGCCCGGTTGCTTTTACTGGAGAGGTACCTGGCGCCCCAGGAGATTAAACCTGCCAGGCTTTGCCTTTGGAAATCGGCAATATGAGCCAATTCATGTGAAATAACACCTGTCTGCGCATTGAAAGGAGCTTCTTCCAGCGATATACATTGATTATGCAGATTGGTACTTACATATACGATATAGCATCTCTTTTTCTTCGATCTGAATAGCGATGCTGCTGTAATAGAGGTTTTTCCGGTTGTACGTATATCTTTACGGCAAAAGTATATATGTGCATTTTGAAGTTCGGGGTAGGCAGACAATGCAATCAGGCATTGCGCTTCAAATCCCGGTAGCAGTTCTTTATTCTTTCCAAAAATTTTGCGCAAAGAATCGATGGAGTACATTTCCGGGGTTATGGTACGGATATTCTTTGTTTGGGGTAAACCCTGCAATACGAATAAGGATAAAAAAAGGGCAAATAGTGTTGGTCTCTTAAGCATTAGTATACTAAGTTACAAAACTATATGCCCCTGATTCTCTAATTATTTCAGAAAGTGATATTGATACCGGCACTACTCCACCTGGATGGCATCAGGCTTCCAAGTAGATCGCTATACCGTGTATTTGTCAGGTTATTACAGGCAACAAAACAATCCAATCCTTTGTAAATGCTGCAGGCCGCTTTAGCATTCATCAGGAAATAATCGCTGGAGATACTTGTGTTGATAGCGGCCGCATTCAGCGGGGTCCTTTTCTTATAGATGAGATTTGCCGTTAAACGTACTTTTCCAATGCTGTATACGATATTGTTCTGTATAATGGTTTTGGCATGAGAAAGTATATAAAAAGAAGGGTTGGCATCACTTGTGTTTGATTTCAATAATGACAAACCTGCATTAACAAGCAGATGTTGTTTCGCAGCCAGTTTTGCGCTATATGTAATATCAAATTCGAGCCCTGAAGTTCTCACTTTTTTTAGGTTTTTAGCAAGCGCATAAGAACCGGATACTATCAGATTGTCTTTACGTGGCATATCTGCATAAGCTGTGGGCACCCAGTCAATAACATCGTTTTGGTCTCTGTAAAATCCACCCAATGCTACTTTCAGGCTCCTGCCGATAAATGCGTCTACCCCTGTTTCAAAACTCCATGAGTTTTCGGTAGAGAGATCGGGGTTGCCGATATTCCCGCTTTTTACAAGTGGTTTATTATAATTATTATATCTTTCGGTAAAATCGGCACTTCT
>CAZKPH010000302.1:0-3242 GCA_964554605.1 uncultured Ferruginibacter sp. | reverse complement strand
AAGAAAGGCTTTCATATAGCATAGTTGATATTAGCAATAGATTTCTTAAAAATTATCCTGCAAAGTACAGAAAGAAACGGAATGAGGAAACAGGCGCTGAAAGTGTAAAAATAATAAAACACCCCGATCCTGCCGGGGTGTTTTATTCAGTAAAAAGATTAACTAATTTTTCAATTTGCCATTCCAAACTTTTTTCCCCTGCAGCCACTTTACGAAATACATAATACCGGCGAGTATAAAGAAGATGGGGCCGGTAAAACCGAATACTGCTACATACTTTGTTCCGTAAAATCTTTCCATTGGCCTTCTCAGCCTTTCAGAAATCAGGTACATACTGGGTACCATCACTAAAGTGAGGAAGAAGGCAAAGATAAGGCCGAAGATGATAGTCCAGCTTAAAGGCCCCCAGAACACAACACTATCGCCTCCAAAGAAAATATGCGGATTCAGGGTTTGGAAGAAGGATACAAAATCGATATTGAACCCTACTGCCAGTGGCAACAAACCCAGAATGGTAGCCACAGCCGTCAATAGTACCGGGACAATACGTATCTTACCGGCCTGGATAGCGGCTTCCTTTGTTCGGAAACCGCGAGACCGTAATTCATCTGTAAATTCTATAAGCAAAATACCATTTTTAATAACAATGCCTGCCAAACCAACAATTCCTACGCCCATCATGATAGATGCTATTGTCATACCGGTAAGCGCATACCCGATAAAAACACCAATGACAGAGAAAAATATTTCCGTGAGGACTATAAATGGCTTACTCAGCGAATTGAATTGCAATACAAGTATCAGGAAAATAAGCCCCATCGCCAAAAAGAATGCATTTATCAAAAATGTCAATGTCTCAGCCTGTTGTTCGCCCTGGCCAGTTTGTTTGATCGTAACATCGTCGGGCACTGCAGTTCTGGATTTAAAATCTTTTATTTTTTCTGCCAGTTCTTTGTTAACAGGATCAGCCATGGAAGGATCCAATACATTCGACTGCAATTGAATGGTACTTCGCACATTCTTCCGTTTTACGGCTCCGGATGTATTGGTATAATCAACTTTTGCTACGGCACTTAACGGTAAGGATTTCACTAACATTGTATTCATATCCCTGAATGTAATACGCATATTCATAATATCAGTGATATTATTTCGCTGAAGATCGCTATAGCGCAACTGTATTTTATATTCATCCTCGCCATCTTTAAGTTTACTTACTTCCTTTCCATAAACGGCAGTCCTTATTTCCATACCTACCTGTGCAGTAGATACCCCTTCCATCATAGCACGTTCCCTGTCTACCACGATAGTAATTTCCGGATTGGTAAGATCCACATCCATTTTCAGGTTTTCGATACCATATATTTTATTTGTATCCAGGTAATTGGAAAGACTCGTGGCCACTTTTGCAATTTCATCAAAATGGTCGCCGGACACTTCGATATTTACAGGAGGATCCGTCGGCGGCCCTCCGGCTTCTCTATCTACTTCTATACTTGCGCCTGGAATACCTTTCATTTGCCCTCTTATCTCATCCAGGTAATGTTTGGTATGTTTTCCCTGCCGTTTCTCATATTCAACAAAGGAAATTTGTATCCTGCCCAGGTTGGGTTGCACACTTCTGTTATTATCGTGAGGATTATTGGCACTAACAGCAACATTAGAAATAACGCTTTCTACAATTGCACCCGGATTGCCGGGGAGTTCTTTATCAAACACTTTGTCTACCCTGTGTTCTAATACTTTTAGAACGCTATCAGTAACTCTCACATCTGTCCCTATCGGCATTTTAAGATACACATAAATGAAATTGGGATCGCCACTGGGAAAGAATGTCACTTTATTCCCCCGCAAGCCTAACATGATAGAAGAAATTACAAACAAGACAAACATACTTACCAGCATCCATACCGGGCGGGTACCTTTTAACACCCAATGCAAAAGCCGTTCATATCTTTCCATCAAACGCGGCAGTAATTTATTTTGGAAAAAATGAATCAGGTCGTTAAACAGATACCTGTTCACAATTGCCAGGAATGACATTATAATAAAGAAATTACCGATACCATGGAATCCCAATACATGTAAAAATGCGCCCAATGCTATGGAAACCCAGAACCACCATTTTCTAAATATTTCCTTTTTAGGCTCTTCAAATTCCCTTCCTTCCGGACGCATAAAACTAACAGCAAATACCGGGTTGAAAATAAATGCTACCACTAAAGAAGCAGACAAAGTCAATATCAGCATTACAGGTAAATAGACCATGAATTTACCAATGATCCCTTTCCAGAAAAGTAGTGGAAAAAATGGTGCCAATGTGGTTGCCGTACCTGCCATAACCGGTACAAATACTTCGCCGGCGGCCTGTTTGGCACTAAGTATAATCGGATGTCGCCCATTTTGATAAATACGGTGTGTGTTTTCTATTACCACAATTGCATCGTCTACTATGATCCCCAGGCCGAAGAGCAAAGCAAATAATACAATAAAGTTGAGAGAGATACTGGTACCTACAATATAATCTCCAACAGGCAGGAACAAGAAAGCAACAAAAACACTTAACGGCACACTTAACGCAACGAAGAAAGCATTTGTCACACCCATAAAGAACATCAAAATCAATAATACAAGTATAAACCCGATAATGATTGTATTAACAAGATCCGTAAAAGATGTTGCCGTTTGTTTACTTTGATCCCCGGTAACAACAATGTTAAGGTTTTCCGGGAGCTCTTTTTTAGCCTTCATGTCGGCAATAATGTTCTTAATCTTTGTTGCGGCATCGATGAGATTTTCACCTGAACGCTTAACAATATTGAGTGTAACTACATTCTTGCCATCAAGCCGTGCAAAACTTTCAGCGTCCTTTACAGTATCTTTCAATTGCGCAATATCTCTCAGGTATACAGAACCGCCTCCATTCGAGCTCTTAACGATAATATTCTGCAGGTCGAGAGATGTTGTAAATTGTCCTTTTACACGGATCGTTCGCTTCATATCCCCTACCTGCATCTGTCCACCGGTAATATCATGGTTTTCCCGACTGACAGCATTTTCTATATCACTAAAAGTAATCTTAGCAGTTTGCATTTTGTAAGGGTCAACATTTACCTGTATTTCCCGTTCGGGAGCCCCGACAATTTCTGCTCTGGTAATTTCCGGGAGGTTTTCAAATTCATCTTGCAATTTATCGGCATATTGTTTCAATTTGAGGCCGTCGAAATCACCACTAACATTGA
>CAZKPH010000301.1:0-3242 GCA_964554605.1 uncultured Ferruginibacter sp. | reverse complement strand
CATGTTGATTACGGAACTTGTCTTTTTTTATTATTGGGATACCCATGGGCATAGTTACTAACGAATCTTTTTGAATGATGTTATATTCAATCAGCGCAGCCAGCGAATCAGCATTTTTTCTTGAACTGCCATTGGCCATTTTTAAAATGGTTACTTTAAAACTATCGTTTAGCGATTTCACAATCCGGAAATGTACATTGTTTACATAAAATGTATCGTCATCGCTAAAGTTGGCAAATGGTTCCAACTTAAACCACCTGTTTTTGAGATTATGGTTTATCAAATCATCATGGCCTGTAAATTCCAACCTGCTTACAGTAGGGTTATTAAGAACAAGTTCCTGTTCTGCCGGAGAGTTCGTTGTTCTGAAATCTTTGCTAAGGGATGATACCAGCATAATGAAGCATGCCCACCCGATAACCCAAAGGCTGATGAATGAAAAGCGAATGATCCTGCTATTGCCTTTCATTTTTGCGAGCCGGCGAATGATCCATGTAATAACACCAATGACCGGTACAGCTATAAAGAAAAGTAATGTGCCCCATGCAAACGCATTTTGCCACCCGTTAGTAAGCAGAAAATCTTTCAGCGGAAAAATACCGATAGAAAAGATAGCTATACCAAACAACGCCACAACTAATGCAAATGAAACACAGCCAATAATGAAATAAGCAAAGGCTTTGATAATTATAAGGATAATATCACCTAATGATTTACTACTTTTTTTGGCAACGGCCCCGATTTCCATTCCGATATTTTTTCCTTTTTCCTGAGCAAACGTTTTAGCTTCTGCCCCTAGCTTTTCTGCACGGCCCTGTACGCCTTTCATTTCTTCAATTACAGAATTTTTTATAGAATTCAGGTCTACTTTTTCTCCTTTCATAGCCAGTTTTTCGGCTGTAGTAACAGCCTCGGGGATTACCAGCCAGAGAATTATATATACCATCAACGAGCCAGGGCTAAAACTAAATTTCAAAAAATCCGGGAAATCCCATATCCCGAAATGGCTCCATTTTAAAGCAAAGCTCAGAAAAGGCAATAAAAATAATACCCTGGGCAACCAGGCACTTACGCCAAAGTAATTACCAATACCGCTACAAACGCCTGCAACAATCTTATCTTCCGGATCGCGGAAAAGTTTTTTTCTTGCACCTCCTATTTCAGCAGAAGCACTGCTGGGAACAGCAATCCAAAGGATTATATAAGCCAGGATACCAGTTCCGAAAGCGAGGCCAATAACGAGGAAAATGATTCTGATAAGTATGGGATCTAGCCCGAAATAGTTTGCCAAACCAGAACATACGCCGCCTAATACTTTATCGTTTTCATCACGGAAAAGCCTTTTGTGAAAATTTGTTCCTGCAGGTTGTGCCTGAGTAGTGTTTTCATTATCGGTTGTGCTTTTGGAACTGGTTGTTTCTTCTTCAGTTTCAAAATCTTCGGGCCTTCCCATACTGGAAATAATTGCGTTTACATCATCATCGGTGATACAGGTAGCGCCTTTTTTCAGTCTTTCCTGAAATAATTCAGCTATGCGGCTTTCGATATCGTTGATGATTTCTTCTTTGCCATCTTCATTTGCAAAGAAGTGGGATAAACTTTCCGTATATTTTTTCAATAAGTCAAAAGCAGAAACTTCTATCGGTACAACTTGTCCGTGGAAGTTAATATTGATTACTTGTTTCATGACTGATTTTTTATATTTCTTTGTTGAGCCCGGTAAATAAGCTCGTTGAAGTTGTGTTTTCTGTTATTCGGTTTTTGAAAGGGTCTGTACGGCATTAGCCAGTTCGTTCCAGGTTGCTTCCAGTTCTTTGTAAAAGGCTGCTCCTTTTTCTGTTAGCGAAAAATATTTTCTTGGCGGGCCACTGTTACTTTCCACCCAACGGTAAGTAAGGAATTCTGCATTCTTTAATCTTGTCAGGAGAGGGTAAAGGGTTCCCTCCAGGATATTAAGATTAGCAGCCTTCATTTTGTCTATAATATCCGAGGGGTAAGCTTCTCCCTGTTTTATTACAGACAGGATACAAAATTCCAGCACTCCTTTTCGCATCTGGCTTGCTGTGTTATCAATGTTCATGGCCTTTCTTTTTAATTATTGTAGTTAGATTTTAAAAGCTTTTTAGTCAATTACAAGACAAAGATAGACAAAATTCAGTACTATGCAAGACATAATACCATTTATTTTTTAGTAGTTGGTTGTATATAATAACGATTTTTTGCTGAAACCAAGTACAGGAAAGGATTTTAATGAAATTTGAAAAGCATCAGCAAAAAAATGTGTTTTGATGAACGGTTAAAATAAGGGATGAAATTTGCTTAAAAGGAAGGAGGGGAAAGAAAAAAGTAATATGACTATTTAAAATAACCTTATCCCAAAACATGAAAAGCTATCCAACTCATAATATATGCAAGGCTTGTCATGTAACCCAATTGGATTAAAGGCCATTTCCAACTGCGTGTTTCCCGTTTTACAATAGCAAGTGTACTCATACATTGCATTGCAAAGACATAAAATATAAGCAGGGAGATACCGGTTGCCAGCGTATATACTTTCGTACCATCTTCTCTTACGGCTGCCAGCATTTTTTGGCGGAGGGTATTGTCGTTTTCATCGGATTCTTCTCCTACACTGTAAAGCGTTGCCATTGTACCCACAAAAACTTCTCTTGCAGCAAAAGATGTGATGAGAGCAATACCGATTTTCCAGTCGTATCCTAATGGGCGTATGGCAGGTTCAATCATCATTCCTAATTGCCCGGCAAATGAATTTTGCAAAAGTTCTGTTTTTTTATGCCTTAATAGCTCAGAAGACTGGCCTGTGTTGTTTTTTAACAGCACCTCGTATTTAGCAGTTACAGCTGCCATTTTTTCTTTCGGGCCAAACGTGCTTAATGCCCAAAGTAAAAGGCTGATTACCATAATAATTTTTCCGGCATCCAATACAAAAATTTTTGCCTTTTCTATCATTGTGGTAATGGCATTTTTCCATCTGGGGCTTCTATACATAGGCAGTTCAAGGATAAAGAAACTTTTTTCTTTAATATTAATGAACCATTTCATTATATATGCTACTAGCATTGCCATTATTGTACCCAGTAAATATAGGGCCATCATTACAAGCCCTTGCAAGCTCAAAAAGCCCCATACAAGTTTTGACGGGATTACCAAAGCGATCAATATGGTATATACCGGAAGCCGGGCGCTGCAACTCATTAGAGGGGTGATCATGATGGTAAGCA
>CAZKPH010000300.1:0-3255 GCA_964554605.1 uncultured Ferruginibacter sp. | reverse complement strand
TAGATTGTAAATTGTCGATTGCTTTAAAACGTAATGATTGCATTGTTTTTTGTTTTAGATTGTACAAAAATAATGAAAAAAATATCTAAAAATTCCTTTCAAATATTTTATTTCACAATAAACTACTAAAAAATGGTAAAAATATAAATATATAACTATTTTATAATTTATTATTTTTTTCTCAAAATATGCCAGTTTGCCGTACACAGTAAAGGCGTTAATAAAAACGGTAAATATATAGACCTGTAGCGGACTAAAGCTCCTATCACCGGTACTGTGTACCCTATTATTAATATCAATGTCATGCTAAAGCAAAGCCCAAAAAGCACAAATGAATTACAATTTTTTAAAATTTGTTTTTGATGAAACAATGCCCAGTATAAAAAAATTAGCCCATACAATAACATTTCCGCAGCCAGCGGGTACAGAAATTTCAGTTTTGCACCATCTGTCCAGTATGGCCTCAATAACCCCCTGTCAATTGCTTCGGGAATATTTTTGATGATGCCCGTAATAGTAGGTTTCAAAACGTGAACAGGTAAAGTTGAATTGGCATGGCTTTCCTGCACCAGTTGTAAAAAAGCAGCTTGTTTATCTGCAAGTATACGCGGAAAGTATAATTGTGGAAATATATGCCCTATCGAAAAAAGCAATAACAAAAATGAAAGATATACCAGCGTAAACACTTTCCATGACGGGAACCTGAACTTTACACTTACAATCCATGCAGCAAGCGCAGGTATCAATGCAAAAAATATGTAGCTCCTCAGCAAAAAGATTATCGCCAGAGCAACAAGGATGGCTGTTATTTTTAAAAAAAGTTTTTCAATCTTTTTTAATAATGTATGCACACAATAGACAACAACCCCCATTAACCCAACTACCAGCCCTTCTTTCTGAAAAGATGTAGTAAAAAACAAAAAGGAAAGCAATAAATGAGTACCAGTCAGCACAGCTGTTTTTCTCGTAGGGTAGATATCTGCGAAAACCCTATACAGGCCTGTGATCCCAAAAAAAACGAAGTAATTGAAAATAATAAGATTGATATATAGATTCCCAAATGTCAACACATTTAAAACAGAATCCATCTTGACCATCAGATTTGTCTTCAGGTCATTCCAATAAGAGTATTGCGAATCAAAGAAACCTCCATAATCGCCATAACCTGATGAAAAGATATTAAAAAAATATTCCCTGGGATTTGAAAACAGCAGGTGGTATTCCTCCAATCCCTGCTGATGAAATTGCCATGTATCGGCATATGCATATAAATGTAAAAGCCATGTATTAAAAACACCTGCAAGTACCCTGGTACCAAACAATAATATTATCATTTGTTTGCTTAACCCCGCATTGCGTATGAATTTACTTTTGGTCAGAAGCCATACCAGAAAAAATAAATAAACAAAAAATAATATATAATACAAGCCCAAAGAAATTTTAATGTGGGAAGTTAGTTAAAATATTGACTAGTAAATAACTGATATTAATCATTTGAGGTAGTACTTTTGCACTTTCACAAACATATTATGGAAATAACTGTTACAACGGCCGAACAACTCAGGCTTACAGCCGAAGAATTTGAATTGATTAAACAGAAACTCGGCAGAACCCCTAATTTCAATGAACTGTGCTGCTTCAGTGCCATGTGGAGCGAACATTGCAGCTACAAAAACTCTATTAAATGGCTAAAAACACTTCCCCGCGAAGGCAAAAAAATGCTCGTAAAAGCTGGCGAAGAAAATGCAGGATTAATGGATATCGGTGATGGTTATGGCGTGGTTTTTAAAATAGAAAGCCATAATCACCCAAGCGCAATTGAACCATTCCAGGGAGCCGCTACTGGTGTAGGCGGAATACACAGAGATATTTTTACTATGGGTGCAAGGCCTATAGCATCGCTTAATTCATTACGTTTTGGAAACCTGGCCGAACCCAAAACACAACATCTTCTCGCAGGTATTGTACACGGAATAGGTCATTACGGAAACTGTTTCGGAGTCCCAACCGTAGGCGGGGAAATTTACTTTGAAGACTGTTATCATACTAATCCGTTGGTTAACGCCATGAGTGTCGGCATAGTAAAAAGCGGGGAAACAATATCTGCAACAGCCGCCGGTAAAGGGAACCCTATTTTTTTTGTAGGGAGCGCCACAGGCAAAGACGGTATTGGCGGTGCAAGTTTCGCTTCAGCCAATATTACTGAGGATAGTGTGGAAGATTTACCGGCCGTACAGGTTGGCGACCCCTTTCAGGAAAAAAAATTATTGGAAGCCTGTCTTGAAGTTATTAAGACAGGAGCCGTTGTTGGCATGCAGGATATGGGCGCCGCTGGCATAATTTGCTCCACGGCTGAAATGAGTGCCAAAGGGGGTGTGGGAATGAGGATTGATCTGGATAAAGTACCTATGCGCCAGAAAAACATGAAGCCCTGGGAACTGCTCCTAAGCGAAAGCCAGGAGCGTATGCTGATGACCGTAGAAAAAGGAAAAGAACACCTGGTAAAAAAAGTTTTTGAAAAATGGGACCTCCCCTGTAGCGAAATTGGAGAAGTTACGGACGATGGGCTTTTACATTTCTATATGAACGGAATACCGGAAGCCCGTGTACCGGCAAATGAATTGGTTCTGGGCGGAGGAGCGCCTCAATATGAGCGGGAGTATAAAGAACCTGCCTATCTTTCTTTAAACAAACAATTTTCTGTAAACAATGTACCTGAGCCCAAGGATATCAAAGCCATAGCCGAAAAAATAATCTCAATACCCAATATTGCTTCTAAGCATTGGGTATATGTACAATATGACAGTATGGTAGGAACAGGCACTGTGGGTACAAACCTTCCCAGCGATGCCGCTATAGTTATTGCCAAACCTACTGAAAAAGCTTTAGCTCTTACTACAGATTGCAATAGTAAGTATGTTTATGCAGACCCATACATCGGTACTATGATAGCAGTTTCTGAAGCAGCCCGCAACATTGTATGCAGCGGAGGGTCACCATTAGGTATTACCAATTGCCTCAATTTCGGTAACCCTTATGATCCTGAAGTTTATTATCAGTTTGTACAGGCTATCAAAGGAATGGGAGAAGCCTGTCGCAAATTCGACACCCCTGTTACAGGTGGCAATGTGAGTTTTTATAACCAATCTCCGGAAGGAGCCGTTTACCCTACCCCTACAATAGGAATGGTAGGCCTGCTCGACAGCCCAGAGAATATTATGACACTGAATTTCAAAAATGCCGGAGACTTTATTT
>CAZKPH010000299.1:0-3264 GCA_964554605.1 uncultured Ferruginibacter sp. | reverse complement strand
CGCTAAGATTTACTTTTATGTGTTTTTTGGGGACCAGCTTTTAGTCATCTATTAAGCTTCTGTTGCGTCGCACACTTGTACGGCATATCGCTACGGAGCCCCGGAATTACTAAATTGAGATGCAGAATGAAAAAAACTTTGCTTTCCCTGGCTACAGTCCTGATAGCGTTTATCGTTTCGGCGCAGCCACACAAAATCATTGCCGATAAAATCGTCGCCGTCGTTGGCGATAAAGTCATCCTGAAAAGCGATATAGACAATTCCATACAGGATATGCAAAGACAAGGGGTAGAAGTACCACCCAATGCCCGCTGCCTTACACTCGAACAGGCAATGGGCGTAAAAGCGCTGGTATTACAGGCAGAAAAAGATTCCCTGCCGGTCACCGACGAAGAAGTTTCCGCAGAAATCGACAATCAGATTCGTTATTTCATCAACGCTTACGGCTCCAAAGACGAACTGGAAAAAGTATCCGGAAAAACTATTTATCAGTTAAAAGAAGATTTTAAAGAAGGCTTCCGCGACAGGAAACTCGCTGCCGCAATGCGTAACAAAATTGTAGAAAACATACGCATAACACCCAACGAAGTAAAAGACTATTTCAGCCAGTTGCCCAAAGACAGCCTCCCTTTTTACGAAAGCGAACTGGAAATTGGACAGATAGTTGTATATCCCAAAGCCAGCCGCGATGCAGAAGAATATGCACAAGAACAGCTTAGCGAATTTAAAAAGCAAATCGAAAGCGGCAGGAAAGATTTCAAAACAATGGCCTCTCTCTATTCCGACGACCCCGGAAGTAAAGACAAAGGAGGCCAGTACGAAGTCAACCGTACCGAAAAACAATGGGACCCCGTGTTCCTTGCCAAAGCATTTTCATTGAAAGAAGGTCAGGTATCCTCCCCTTTTAAAACAAGATTCGGTTATCACATTATCCAGATGGTAAACCGTGCCGGAGATGATGCCGTAATCAGGCATATCCTCAAAATACCGCAAATCACTCCCACAGAACTGAAAGCCGCCAACCTGAAGCTGGATTCCATCCGGGCAAAACTCATTGCCGGAACGCTACAATTTGGCGAAGCCGTATCAAAATACAGCGATGATGAAAATAGCAAATTTACCGGAGGCAGAAAGCAAAATTCAGAAGGCAGTACCTACCTTACCATCGACCAACTCGATAAAGATCTGGTAGTAATGCTCAAAGACCTGAAAGTAGGGCAATACAGCCAGCCAACAGAATTTACCGACGAAAGAGGCAAAAGAGGCGTACGTGTTGTTTATCTCATTTCCAAATCCGAGCCCCACCGCGAAAACCTGAAAGATGATTATAACAAGATTGCACAACGGGCACTGGAAGATAAGAAAAATGATGCCATCGAAAAATGGTTTGCACAGAAGATACCTACCTACTACATCATGATAGATGATGAATATAAAACTTGTAAGGAACTGTCCAACTGGCTCCAAAAATAATTACAGCACAATCGCAATCATTTGCGGTAAAAGCGTTCCGAAAATGGCGGAACGCTTTATTTTTGCAAATATGCCGCCGGCACTGTAGATTGTGCAAAACCGGGCAATAAACCTAAATTCCAAAAATTGATAGAGAAAAAGCAGAAAATAGCGCAAGAAGAAAAAACCATACTGGTGGGTATTATAACCGGAGAACAAACCGAAGAGAAACTAAACGAATACCTCGACGAACTGGCTTTTCTTGCCGAAACTGCAGGAGTGAAAGCCGTCAGGCGCTTCACACAAAAATTGCCCCATCCGGACAGTAAAACATTTGTCGGTAAAGGGAAATTGCAGGAAATAAAAAATTACATTTTACTAAAAAAAGATGTCGGACTCGTCATATTCGACGATGAATTAACCGGCTCGCAGATACAACACATAGAAAAAGAATTAGGCATTAAGACTATCGACCGCAGCGATCTTATACTCGATATATTTGCCTCACGGGCAAAAACAGCCCAGGCAAAAACGCAGGTAGAACTGGCCCAGTACCAGTATATACTTCCCCGCCTGAAAGGAATGTGGAAGCATCTGGAGCGGCAGGGCGGCGGCGTTGGCACCCGTGGCCCCGGAGAAACAGAAATAGAAACGGACCGCCGTATTGTAAAAGATAAGATCAGTTTGTTGCGTAAGCGGCTGGCGGAAATCGATAAGCAATCTTTCACTCAGCGCAAAGACCGGGGCGAGTTTATCCGGGTATCATTGGTAGGGTATACCAACGTAGGCAAATCTACCCTCATGAATCTGCTCAGTAAGAGCGATGTTTTTGCAGAAAATAAGCTCTTTGCCACGCTGGATACTACTACCCGCAAAGTGGTATTTGAGCAAACACCATTTTTGTTAAGCGATACGGTAGGTTTTATACGCAAGCTGCCCCATCACCTCGTAGAAAGTTTTAAGAGTACGTTAGATGAAGTACGGGAAGCCGATATATTATTACACGTAGTGGATATTTCGCACCCGCAGTACGAAGAGCAATTGCTGGTAGTTAATAAAACATTAGCGGAATTGGGGGCAGCAGATAAACCGGTAGTAACGGTATTCAATAAAATGGATCGCTACGCAGAACTGCATTTCGACAGTTGGCTGGATGAAGATGTCAAAAACGATATAATTAAAGACCTGAAACAACGCTGGCAAAACGAGACCAATGCCAATTGTGTATTTGTGTCAGCCATAGCAAAGACGAATATAGACAGCCTTCGGCAAACTTTGCTCAATAGAGTACGAGATATGTACCGTATACGCTATCCGTATAAGGCAGAGTTTTTTTATTGATTATGAAATACAAATGGGTAAAAATAGCGGAATCCGAAGCAGAACTGCCAGAAGAAACGGTATTTGAAAAAGAAGCGGCAGGCAAGATTATATGCATGGTACGCAGTGAAGGGAAATTATATGGATGTGCTGCCAGGTGCCCGCATGCCGGAGGCAGAATGGTGTCTGGGTATACAGATGCGGCAGGGAATATTGTGTGTCCGCTGCATCGGTATAAGTTCAGTATTAAAGACGGCCGCAACACATCCGGAGAAGGCTATTTTTTGCAAGTCTATCCCATAGAAATCCGGCCAGGCGGTGTATTTATCGGCTTGAAGCCAAATATATGGGGCTGATCCATAAATTGTTGCCGATATTTTTTTGTTGAAAATTAAAATGCCTTATTTTTGCCGTCCCTTAGGTAAGCCAAGGGAAAACATATTCCTCCTTAGCTCAGTTGGTTAGAGCATCTGACTGTTAATCAGAGGGTCT
>CAZKPH010000298.1:0-3270 GCA_964554605.1 uncultured Ferruginibacter sp. | reverse complement strand
TAGGTCGGTAACAATGGATGAGATTGCGCTTCAGTTGGGAATGTCTAAAAAAACCATTTACCAGTTTTATGCCGATAAAGACGAACTCGTAGATGATGTGATCTGTGATAAGATCCAGTGTAGCGAGGATATGTGCCTGCATGACAGGCAGATTGCTAAAAACCCCATCCATGAAACATTTCTTGTGATTGAAATGATGCAGGAACTGTTTGAGAATATGCATCCTTCCATACTATCGGAACTCGAAAAATTTTATCCGGTAACGTATAAGAAATTTTATCAGTATAAATACAACTTTATATATCGTGAAATAATAGATAATATAAAAAGGGGCATCGCAGCGGGCCTTTTCAGGGATGACTTTGATATTGAAGTAATGGTTAGGCTGAGATTGGAAACAATGATGATATCATTCAATCAACAGATATTTCCGGCTACACGTTTTTCACTTTTTGAAGTTACAAGGGAAATTACGGAGAGCTTTCTCTTGGGTATTGCAACACTCAGAGGACATCGGTTGATTACAAAATATAAAAAAGACAGACTTAAAAAAGATAAAGATGGAACCAAGAATTAGTAAGTTATTTTCATTATTGCTTATTGCAACAATAACACTTTGTTTCCCGGCACAGGCTCAAAAAATTAATGAGTTTTCCGTTAAACAATGCGTAGATTTTGGAATGCAGAATTCAGCTCAGGTAAGAAATGCACTACTCGACATTAAAATTCAGGAACAAACCAACCGGGATGTGACTTCTAACGCCCTCCCTCATTTAACGGGGAGTGCAGACCTGACAAGGTATTTTGATATCCCCGTACAGTCGCTTCCTAATTTTATCAGCCCCGCTACTTATGGCGTACTTATTCAGGAGGGTGTAAAAAATGGCAGTGGAAACACGATAACAATGCCGAACGGTGGTGATTTTGGCACTATTGCTGCACAATTTGGTGTTCCCTGGACAAGTTCCGCCGGATTGCAACTTTCGCAAGTACTTTTCGACGGGCAGGTATTCGTGGGACTGCAGGCAAGAAGGTCATCTATCCGTTATGCGAATTGTGTAGCTGATGTTACCCGGGAACAGATCAAAGCCAACATTTACAAAATATATTATCAATTAGTAATTGGGAGAAAACAACTGGAAAGTATTGATGCCAATATCGGCCGTTGCAACAAACTGTTATCCGACTCAAGAGAGATGTACAAAAACGGGTTTGCAGAAAAATTGGATGTGGATAAAGCAACAGTAGCTTTGATGAATCTGCAAACGGAAAAGGAGAAATTGGAAAATCAATTGGCTATCGGGAATGCCGGACTGAAATTCCTGATAAATATGCCTCAAAAAGAATCGTTGGTACTTACGGATACAATCGGGGATAACGAACTGAAATCCGGGATACTGGATAGTGCTTATAATTATAACGACAGAAAGGACATACGACTATTAAGTGAAGTGGAAAAGCTTAATGAATATAACATCAAAAGGTATCAATTAAGTAAACTACCCTCAGTTGCAGCTTTTGCTTCATACAGTAAAAATGCGCAAAGAACGACGTTTGATATTTTTGAAAAAGGTGACTGGTTTACCACATCTGTTGTCGGAATAAAAATATCAGTGCCTCTTTTTACCGGATTTTCTACCAACGCTAAAATACAAACTGCCAGGCTAACACTACAAAAAACAAGAAATTCTCTTGCTGCGGCAAAAGAGCAGGTGGATAATGAAATATTCAGTGCCCGCAAAATGATGACAACCGCAGTGCTTACAGTTGATTATCAAAAGAAGAATATAGAACTGGCAGAAACAGTATATAATTCTGCTAAAAAGAAATATGAACAAGGGCTGGGAAGCAATACGGAAATTTATGCCGCACAAACGGAACTTAAAGTAGCACAGACAAATTACTATAGCGCTTTATATGATGCCATTATTGCTAAGATCGATTACCTTCTGGCATCTGGCAAACTTTAACAACTAAAATGATTCACATTCAAAAATAACTTATGATGAAAAAATATCTAATCTGTGGTATAGCTGCTGCTGTGATTCTCTCAGCTTGTGGCGGAAGCAAAAAGGATAATGCAGCCGTGTTGAATGACAAAAAGGCCGCATTGGAAAAATTGAAAAAAGAGAGGACATCTACTGACGAAAAAATACGCCAAATGGAAAAAGAGCTTTCAACGCTAGACACATCTTCGGATGCCAATATTAATATTAAGCTTGTGTCCGCCGCACCGGTGGCAATACGTAATTTCATGCATTACATAGAATTACAGGCAAGGATAGACGCAGATAATGTTTCTTACATTTCCCCAAGGGGCCAGGGAGGCCAGGTGAAAGCGATCTATGTTAAAGAAGGCGACCATGTCAGCAAAGGCCAGTTGGTGTTGAAACTGGATGATGCCATTGTTCAGCAACAAATAGCTGCTGCTAAACAGCAGATGGAAGGGATCAAGACACAACTCAATTTTGCGAAAACAATCAGCCAGCGCCAGCAAAATCTTTGGAACCAGGGAATTGGTACAGAGGTGCAGTTGATTTCGGCAAAGAAAGATGTAGAATCATTGGAAAACCAATTGAAATTTGCAGAAGAACAGGTAAAGGTTGCTGTAGAACAATTGAAGACAACTTATGTTTATAGTGATGTGGCAGGTATTGCCGATCTTATTAATGTAAAAGTAGGTGAATTGTTCTCAGGCGTATCGGCCGCTGGCCCTCAAATAAAAATAGTAAATAATAATAGCCTTAAAGCAGTTGCTAATGTACCAGAGAATTATACTGCCAATGTACATAAAGGGTCTCCTGTTATTGTAAATGTGGCGGATCTTAATAAGCAGTTTAGCTCAAACATATTCAGGATCAGCCAGTCAATTGATATTACACAGCGGGGTTTTGTTGCTGAAGCTAAGGTGCCGAGCGACCCTTCTCTGAAACCCAATCAACTAGCAGTAATGAAGATATTGGATTACTCTTCCCCAAATGCTGTTGTTGCACCTGTTAATACCGTGCAGACAGATGAAAAGGGAAAATACATTTTCGTAATGGAAAAGCTAAGCAATGGCAAATTTGTTGCACGTAAGAAGGTGGTTGTGGTAGGTGAAGTATATGGTACTGATGTGGAGGTGAAAGCCGGGCTTACAGCCGAAGATAAAGTAATAACAGAGGGTTATCAGAATTTATATGAAGGCCAGGTTGTTTCTCCCACAAATCAATAGAATTATCTAATAGACAAAAAAATATTTTATGAGCTTAAAACATGTGGTTAAGGAAA
>CAZKPH010000297.1:0-3302 GCA_964554605.1 uncultured Ferruginibacter sp. | reverse complement strand
GGATCAGATGTTGTAATACTTTCCGGATCCATTATCTTAAACGGAGATATTGTTAATAAATTTTCTGCACTTACGTAAAATCTAACTTTAGAAAGTTTGAACCTATTGATAATACTAGTGGGAAGTGAATATCCCAATTGAATATTCCTCAGTTTCAAATAAGCCGTACTGGCCACCCACCAGCTACTTGTTACATAATTGTAAGAACGGTTTGCGCTTGTGATAGGATATCTTGCATTAGGATTTTTACCATCCGGTGTCCACCGGTTAAGTTCCTCAATAATTGGCGATTTTCCTCCTAGCCAAAATGGCTGAGCTAAGCGGCCTGCGATAATCCCCTTTACTTGTCCAACACCCTGCCATACCATAGAAAAATCAAATCCCTTATAATCAAGACCTGCATTTAGACCATAATTGATAGCGGGGAAGTAACTACCCAGATTGGTTCTGTCATTGGTAGGATCAACCTTCCCGTCTCCATTAAGATCCTTATAGATAATATCTCCTGGTAATGGAGTACCTCCCGTCACAGCCGACTGATTTGCATGTTGAGACACCTGCGCTGTAGTTTGAAATATGCCTTCAGCCACATATCCATAGATGTTGTTTACCGGATCCCCAACCTGCCTACCTGGTTGCCCTGTCCCTCCCAAGTCTGTAATCTTATTCTTCACTTTTGCAATATTGGCATTTATATAGTATTTTATTTTACCTGCCTGATTATTGTATTTTGCCACAATCTCATACCCTGAATTTTTAATTGAACCGGCATTTTGTACTGGGGGCGCTGCTCCCAATATTGCTGGTGCAGGGAAATTATTAAACAAAAAATCTTTCGATACTCTGTCAAATACATCTACACTTACCTGCAACTTATTTTGTAAAAAGGCAAGATCAACACCAATGTTTTTTGCTGTTGTACTTTCCCATGTTACACCAGGATTAGCAAGAGCTCCTTCATTTGCTCCAGTGGCCCTTACACCATTGAATACATAATAACTGCCAACATTGAAAGTAGACAAGTAGAGATAATTCCCTATCTGCTCGTTTCCTAATTTACCCCATGATGCCCTAAGTTTTAAATTTGAAACAATTTTGGGGTTAACATTAAAGAAGCCTTCACGTGAAACTACCCAACCCAACGCAAACGAAGGGAACAAAGCGCTGCGTTTTGCAATAGCAAATCTTGAGCTTGCGTCATTACGAAGATTTGCTTCAGCCAAGTATTTACCGTTATAATCATAATTCAAACGGCCAAACTGAGAAAATGATTTATAGCTGGTGCCTGCTCCGTATGTTGACTGCCCGGTAGGATCTGCCGCATTAATTGCAGATAAAGTAGGATAAGATAAACTTACTCTTGTAATACCATCGGACTCATCGTTAATTTTCCTTGATTCAGTCCCCAACAGGATTTTAAAATTATGCTTATCCAATGACGCCTCGTAATTTAGCAATGCCTGCATGTCCAAATCGCTCCGCAGGTAGAATCCCCTGGATACATTTTGTTTCGAAGGGTCTGTAGGCATCGAAGCGTTAATATTATCAGGAGAAGATGCAATTACTCCTGTCGCGTTGTTTATATGATACAGATCTGCACCCAATGCAAGATTTGCAGCATAGTTATAATCCCTGGTATTTGTTACAATACCTTTTAGCTTTAACCCCTTCAAGATTTTCCATTCCGCAAACATAGAACCAAAAAGCCTTGTATCTGTGTACTTTGAATATCCGGCCGACGGATCTATATATGCAACCGGATTAAAGTTGGAACCCGACCAGTTAGGATATGCCCATTTACCATCACTATATTTCACCTGATCATTTGCCCATAATGCAAATGCCTGATTCAAATACCATGTTTCACCACCCACTCCCTGATTTGTTGGAGGATCATGCACTTCCCTTACACTTGCAGCAATATTAAAACCCGCTGTAAGTGCATTTGAAATACGCTGATCAAAATTAGTTCGGAAATTATACCTTTTATACCCCGTATTAGGCATAAGGCCATCCTGATTTAAATACCCAAGCGAAATGTTATACTTTGTATTATCAGTTCCACCCACCAATGACAGATCATGTTGCAACCATGTACCTGATTTCGAAAATACTTTCTTGACCCAATCTGTATTGGGATGCGTTAACGGATCTGATCCGGTTTTAAATTTCTGCAAGTCAGTTGCTGAAAATGTTGCCGGAGCACCATCATTGGCATTTGCTTCATTTAACAAAACAGCCAGTTCGTATGAACTAACCTTTTCGGGCAGGTTAACAAAACCCGACTGCCCGGCCTGAAAATTATAATTAACCTTCATCTTCCCGGCGGTGCCACGTTTCGTAGTAATAAGTATTACACCATTAGACGCATTCAATCCATATATAGATGCCGATGCAGCGTCTTTGAGTATTGATACATTGGCAATATCATTCGGATTAATCTGGCTATAATCATCAGTAGGCACTCCATCGACAATGATCAGCGGGCTTGTAACGCCATTTAGGTTTCCCAAACCTCTTATATTTAATGACCCCTGGTCACGGCCTGGTGCACCCCCACTTTGTATAACTGTCAAACCGGGAGCCTGACCGACAAGTATACTTGATATGTTGGCAACACCCCTGTTTTCAATTTGTTTACTATCAATTGCAGTAATAGCTCCTGTAAGGTTTACTTTTTTCTGTAACCCATATCCTACTACAACAACATCTTGTTGTTGTATCGTTTACTTTGTCAGCCTTACGATAATATTTTTTTTGTTCGCTACATTTACTTCCAAAGCCTCCATACCAACATAGGAAAATTGCAATACCTTAGTCGAATTATCAGGTATCTCAATCGTAAAATTCCCGTCTGCGTCAGTTTGCGCTCCTTTAGAGGTACCCTTTACAACAATTGAAACGGATGGTAAAGGGTTACCGCTTTCATCCGTAACTTTTCCAGAGACAGGATATGTAAGCGGTACAGTCGGAGCCTCTACAACAGGAGCCTCCGGTGTCCTCTTTTTAATCACAATTGTTTTCTCGATAATGGAGTAATCAAGCCCAGTACCCTTCAGGCATTCATTCATTGCCTGATCTACAGAGGCATTCCGTACACTCAGGTCAATATTACCATAACGGCTTACCTGTTCTGTGGTGTACAGAAAATTGTAACCAGTCTGTTTCTTAATCTCCTTAAAAATTTTTTGAAGAGATGCATTCCGCATGGAAATGGAAACATTCTGTGAAAAGGTTTTTGCATGGGCACTAAAAACTGTGGCCAGCAATAGAAATACCGTAATCTTCATAATTAGCAGCAT
>CAZKPH010000296.1:0-3305 GCA_964554605.1 uncultured Ferruginibacter sp. | reverse complement strand
TGATAATTTTTTCAGAAAAAAATATTTCCCTACCTTCCAACATAAAATCTTTCTATATGAATATCCGGTTTCGTTTAACGATCATGAGTTTCTTACAGTTCTTTGTCTGGGGAGCCTGGCTGATAACTATAGGTACGTATTGTTTTAATGCCAAAGGGTGGACAGGCGCAGAATTCGGTGCCATATTCTCTACGCTTGGCTTGTCTTCTCTTTTTATGCCTGCACTTGCCGGGATCATTGCAGATAAATGGATTAATGCTGAAAAGTTATATGGGATTTTACACATTTTATATGGTGTAATTCTATTCTTCGTTCCGCTGGTAAATGATCCTCATACGCTATTCTATGTTGTATTTGCAGCAATGATTTGTTATATGCCTACTATATCACTTTCCAATTCTATTGCATATAATATACTTAAAAGGAATAATTATGATGTGGTTAAAGTATTTCCACCTATCAGGGTTTGGGGTACAATTGGTTTTATCGTGGCTATGTGGACAACTAATTTGTCTGGAAGCAAAGCGAATGCCAATCAATTTTACATTGCTGCTTTTGCGGCATTAATACTAGGGTTATATTCATTTTCACTTCCTGCCTGCCCTCCCGGTAAATCTCTTACGAAGAATTCTTCTTTTACTGAACAATTGGGATTGAATGCATTTAAATTATTTGCCAATTATAAGATGGCTTTATTTTTCATATTCTCGATGTTTTTAGGCGCTGCATTGCAGTTGACAAACATGTACGGCGATTCTTTTCTTGACGATTTTAAAAAAATCCCTGAATATGCAAATTCGTTTGTAGTGAAGTATTCTACAATAATCATGTCTATATCCCAGATATCCGAGACTGTCTTTATTCTTACAATTCCGTTTTTCCTTAAACGTTTTGGGATTAAAAAAGTGATGCTTTTTTCCATGCTGGCATGGGTATTACGTTTTGGGCTTTTTTCTTTTGGCAATCCTGAAGGAGGGCTATGGATGATAATTCTTTCCTGCATAGTTTATGGAATGGCATTTGACTTTTTCAATATTTCCGGTTCATTGTTTGTTGAAACAACTACTGATGCTGCTATTCGTTCAAGCGCACAGGGTGTATTTATGATGATGACAAATGGAGTAGGGGCTTATTTAGGAAGTGTTGTAAGTGGTTATGTAATTGATCAGTATTTCACTAATGGAACCGTGAAGAATTGGCACGGTATATGGCTTACATTTGCGGTATACGCCCTTGTGATTTCCGTGGCTTTTGCTATTATGTTCAGGCACAAGCACAATCCTGATGAAATGGTTTCTGCCGGGCACTAATTGATTCTGCTGTGCCTGTAAAATAAATACTTTGCAACAGGCTTGTGGTTATATATTCTTTTTTTGTTGTAGTGAAAATCGCATATTTGTAACCTGTAATGAACGCAACAAGAACAAAGATCGCTGATGTCACCGCTTTTGAGTCTTTATTTAAGACTCATTATAAGAAGTTGTGTTTCTATGCGTATACAATTTTGGGTGATATGGCAATTGCCGAAGAGCTTGTTTCCGATGTGTTTGCCGAAATATGGGAAAAAAGGAATGAAATAATTTTTCGTTCTTCCGTAAATGCGTACCTCTACAGGGCTGTATATCATCGTTGCCTTAATTATATCCGTCATAAACAGGTGCGTAATGCATTTGAGGAATACCTTATAAGAAGAGAAGCGGATAATGTTTTCACTACGGTACCGACTTATGCGCTTGAAGAAAAGGAACTGGATTCCATATTGCGGGAAGCTATCGCCAAATTGCCCGGGAAATGCAGGGAAATTTTCGAACTTAGCAGAGACCATAATCTTCGTTATAAGGAGATAGCCGAAGTTTTAAAAATATCTACCAAAACAGTTGAAAACCAGATGACTATTGCTCTTCGTAAACTTAAAATGCTGTTGCGCCACACTTTTTTTTTATAAACTAATCTTTTTTTTTGGGGGGAAACCTGTAGTAATTTGTCAAAATATAAGCCATGCAGGAAGATAGTAAAGACATATTATTGGTAAGGTATATTGCCGGGGAAACCGATGCCAGGGAAATACACGAGGTTGAACAATGGCTGGCAGAAGATCCTTCGCATGAAGCATATTTTGCTGAATTGGTTTTGGCCTGGCGTAGCATTCAATTTAACAAAGAAGCTGTTGATACTGATAATGCTTATCGTTGTTTTATTGAAAAGCATGATGTGCCGAAAGTATTCAGGCTTATCCCTTTTTTACGGAAATATGCCGCCGCCGCAGTGTTGGTTGGTTTGGCTTCTGCCGTTTTTTTATTCTATCATTTTAATAAAAAATCAGCACTTTCTTCCACTACCGCTTTTTCACAGCAGATACAGGTGCCAAATGGCGATAAGAAAAAAATACTTCTTAATGATGGCACTATCGTATGGTTGAATGCAGGGAGTGTCCTGCAGGTGGATAATAATTTTGGTAAAACGAACCGGAATGTATATCTCGAAGGAGAGGGCTATTTTGAAGTGGTGCACAATGACGGGATGGTGTTTACTATCACAACAAAAAATTATACTATAAAAGATATCGGAACCAGTTTCAATGTAAAATCATATCCAACCGAATCCATATTTGAAACAGCTGTCATAGATGGTAAAGTATCGGTCGAAGGAAGGTTTAACGCTGATGATCATACGTCTACGATATATTTATCACGTAACAACGTTTTGAAGATTCAGAAAAACATGCCGGTAATCACGCAGAAAAATCAGCCAGCGGCTATGTCTGTTACTCCACAGGTTATAGTGAAGACATCGCCTGTAATAGAAAATTATGTATCATGGAAAGATGATATGCTTGTGTTTGATGATGATATTTTCAGTGATATAGCACTGAAACTGGAACGAAAATACCAGGTAGCGATTAAGATCGAAGATCCCAGGCTGGCTGCTTACCATTACAGTGGCAGTTTCAATAAAATCAGTTCCATTGAAAAAGTACTCGATATCATTAAAGAAACGACACCAATTAATTACCATATACAGTCAGATACGGTATTTGTTCAACATAAATGATTGCTTAATCTCTTCAAAAACAATAAAATAAACCCAAAACGATTGCTATGAAATAAAACTAACTGACAAAAAAACCGGCGATGTTGCAGCATCGGCCGGTATGCATGTAATTTAAAAAATCCCTCCAGGGAATTCATTAACTACAAAACCATACAAAAGTATGAAATTTTATCCTTTTGGTGATTCTTGCCATTACCATCTCTTAGAGAAAATATTTAGAGTTATGAAACTGACTGCTGTCTTTCTCTTGCTGG
>CAZKPH010000295.1:0-3314 GCA_964554605.1 uncultured Ferruginibacter sp. | reverse complement strand
ATTTGAGTGTTTCAAAGAAACGATAATAATTATCAAAATCCCTCTTCCCCATCAGTCCCATATCATGTAAATTAGGTGCAAAAATATTAGCATCTTCATAGATGGTTCTATCCTGAATCACAGTTTCAGTGCCTCTGTGAATCTCCAAAAGCTGGTTCAGCCTGCTGTTAAGAAAAAATATCTGAAGGTTAAAACTCCAGCGAGGCATATCTTCATAAAAATCGTTCAGATACGGGTTATGATCCACATCTTCAAATTGAGGTATCCATTTGTAATGCTTACTAAGCAATTCGGTCAGAGTTGTTTTTCCGGCACCTATGTTGCCGGCAACGGCAATATGTTTGGGTTTTTTAGATTTTGCCATGATAAAGTTCATTTTCGACGGCTACATTTATATGCGAAAATGCTGCCCGGTAAATATAATAATTCAAAATTGAAAAAAAACAATCGTAATCAGTAATATTTTAATCCCATAGCTTCCCTCACTATTATCATTGTATCGCTGGCGCTTTTTACGGCTTTAGCAGCCCCTTTCTCCATTACTTCCTGCAGGTACTTTTCATTGTGCAAAATATCGTCTACCTTATTTCTGATAGGCGCTATGAAGCTCACCATATCTTCTGCAAGTTGTTTTTTCATATCACCATAGCGTATCGTACAATTGTTAAAATCGTCTGTGAATTTTTGTAAAACATCCACAGGGCTCACCAGCTTCATCAATGTAAAAATATTCTCGATATATTCAGGCATTACAGCATTCTTCTCCACAGGACCGCTATCGGTTTTTGCTTTCATAACTTTTTTTCTGATCATATCATCAGTATCAGAAAGATATATTGTAGCCATCTGATTTTCACTTTTGCTCATTTTCCCTGCACCGTCCAGACTGGGTACTTTTACCAGTTCCTGATTATAATTAAAGGCCTGTGGCTCGGGGAATACTTCGCCATATCGATGATTAAACCTGTTAGCAAAATTGCGTGCCATTTCCAAATGTTGTTCCTGATCTTTTCCTACAGGCACATATCTGGCCCGGTGAAGGAGAATATCCGCGGCCTGCAATACAGGATAAGTCAGCAACCCGGCATTTACATTCTGAGGATTAAGACGTACTTTATCTTTGAAAGTAGTTGTTTTTTCCAACTCGCCTTTATAGGCCAGCATATTCAGATAAAGGTATAATTCCGAAGTTTCATAAACGTGGCTCTGGCAATACAAAGCCACCTTCTCAGGATCCAGCCCACTGGCAATATTTTCCGCCAGAACTCTCTTCACATTTGCTTTTAATTCTGCCGTATCCGGATGTGTGGTCAGCGAATGCAGGTCGGCTACCATAAAATAGCAATCAAAGCCCTCCTGCATTTTTACATAGTTTTTTATGGCGCCGAAATAGTTTCCTAAATGTAAAAAACCGGTAGGACGAATCCCACTCATTACAATTTCTTTTTTCTCACTCATATAAAAGCGAAGATAAAAAAAACTGCCGTGATTTTGGGGGCGTGTTTATCTAAATGTTGTATTTATCGTAACAATTGACCACTTATCCCTTTATTTACTCCTTCTGCCTGTAAACGCCTATTTTTGCGTAAAGCCGGGTACTGGCTGATATGTTCTTAACTTACAACTACCGTTAATACAGTTATTATGCAGGGTATCATTCATCTGGATCACATTCGAAAAAGCTATTTTCTGGGAAAACAGGAGCTACCGGTTCTTAAGGGCATTTCCATGGATATTTTTAAGAATGAATATGTAGCGCTAATGGGGCCTAGTGGATCGGGTAAATCAACACTTATGAACATACTGGGCTGCCTCGACTCTCCTACCAGCGGTAAATACATTTTGAATAACAAGGATGTGAGCGCTATGCCTGACAATGACCTTGCCGAAGTACGAAATATCGAGATCGGATTTGTGTTTCAACAGTTTAACCTGTTGCCACGATTAACCGCACTTGAAAATGTTGCATTACCACTTATTTACACTGGTATTGGCAAAAAAGAAAGGCTGGAAAGGGCTCAGGAAGTACTCCTTAAAGTAAGGCTGGAAGACAGGAGCCATCATAAACCAAACGAATTGAGCGGAGGGCAATGCCAGCGTGTGGCCATTGCCAGAGCGTTGATTAATAATCACTCTATCATCCTCGCAGACGAGCCTACGGGCAATCTTGATTCCAAAACATCATACGAAATCATGGAGATGCTGGGCAAGATTCATGACGACGGTAATACCGTAATCATTGTAACGCATGAAGAAGATATTTCTCATTTTGCACATCGGATTATTCGTTTGAGAGACGGTATTATTGAAAGCGACAGGAAGAACAAGCATGTAAAGGAAACTGCAGCCTTATAACATTCATTGTATTTACATAAAATAATGTCCATAAAGATCTACACAAAAACCGGAGATAAAGGCAGAACCAGCCTGATTGGCGGCACCAAAGTGCCTAAAAGCCACCTTCGTATTGAATGCTATGGGACTATCGACGAACTTAATGCCAATATAGGATGGCTGAATGACCTGTTAAAGGGAGAAGGTATTAACTCAATACTTAGGGAAATCCAGGACAGGCTTTTTACTATCGGATCTTCGTTGGCATGTGATCCGGATAAAGCCCCTAACCTGAAGATCCCTGATTTAAAAGAATCTGATATTAGCTTACTTGAAAATGAAATTGATGCAATGAGTAAAGCGCTTCCGGAAATGAAGTCCTTCATTTTGCCCGGAGGGCACATTATCATATCTGCTTCACATATAGCCCGATGCATTTGCAGGAGGGCAGAACGGAATTGCGTGAATATGCAGGAACAAAAGCTTTACATAGATCCGCTTATAATAAAATACCTGAACCGGCTTAGTGATTACCTTTTTGTATTGGGCAGATTGGCAGGTAAAGTACTGAATATTGAAGAAATTGCCTGGCGTCCGAGAGTTTGATAAATCAGTTGTTCCAAAGCGAAGCCGGGTACTCTCCCAATTCTACTAATGCCTGTATGCTTGCTTTTACACCCGGAGCATCTTCCACATAGGTAACTCCAAACCATTGTGAAGTAGTAGGAATGACCTTAATATCTCCGTCTTTTTGTATAAAATTCTGCGCTAATAATGGAATAAAGAACTCGGATTTAATATTGGTATAATTTTCCCGAACAAATTCAGTAAAAAGATTTTCTGTAAAATCAAAAAGTGAAGGATGGAAGCACCAGAAATTCATAGACACATTGGCCATATCGGAAACTTCAGTTTTTAATCCACCTTCTTCAAATACGATTCTGTTATTTTCCCGAAATATCTTTGTACGCTCTTTGATA
>CAZKPH010000294.1:0-3315 GCA_964554605.1 uncultured Ferruginibacter sp. | reverse complement strand
CCTTATCCCGAAAATGTTACAACAGCTTTGGCTGTTGAAAAAATGGTAAGAGATAATGGGGCCATCCCTGCCACCATTGCCATTTTCAATGGGAAATGCAACGTCGGGCTGACTCCCGAACAGATAGAATATTTTGGAAAAGAAAAGAACGTATGGAAAGTGAGCCTCCGCGACATACCCTATGTCATTACAAAAAAACTTTATGGCGCTACCACAGTTGCTGCAACCATGCGCATAGCACACCTTGCCGGTATTAGTATTTTTGTTACAGGAGGTATAGGAGGAGTACACAGAGGCGCAGGACAGAGCATGGATATTTCAGCAGATCTTACTGAAATGGGGCAAACATCCGTAGCAGTTGTTTCAGCGGGAGTAAAATCCATCCTCGATATAAACCTCACGTTAGAATATCTAGAAACAAAAGGAATACCGGTAATTACAGTTGGGCAGGATGACTTCCCCAGTTTCTATTCTACAAAAAGCGGATACACTTCGCCGCTTCGGTTGGATACACCAAAAGAAATTGCTGCAATGCTCCGCACAAAATGGGATATGGGCATTGAAGGAGGAGTCCTTATTGCTAATCCTGTAAGCCCGGAACTGGCAATCGATCCTGATATAATTGAAATACATATTCAGGAAGCATTGCAGGCAGCTAATATCCAAAAAGTGAAAGGAAAGGATATAACACCATTCCTGTTGCAATATATTGCCTCACATACTTCGGGCGAAAGCTTAAAAACCAATATTGCACTTATTCTGAATAATGCCAAAACAGGTGCTGGTATTGCAGTGGCATATTCAGGTATATGACCTAAGCTGCCGCTTCCTAGTAATAGTAAAACCCCATAAATGAAAAACAACGGCAAGCCGTTGTCTTTCATACTAAATCAAACTAAACACATATTAAGCAAAAAGTAATACTAATAATTCAGCTGCCACTATACGCATAATCATTGTAAGAGGATACACTGTCGCATAAGTAGCAGAAGGTATATCATTGCCGGCAACCTTAAGCGCATAAGCCAATGCAGGAGGATCAGTTGACGCTCCCGAAAGCAACCCGCAGATTTCGAAATATGTTTTCCTAAACACTTTATGTGCAACAATACCAACTATCATTAATGGGATTATTGTAATGGCAACACCCATTAATAACCACATCCATCCACTTCCGTCAACAAATGCCTGAGCAAGATTCCCGCCACTCAATAAGCCAACACTTGCCAGGAATAGTGCTATGCCCAGTTCCCTGATCATGAGGTTAGCGCTTTGTGTTGTATAGGTATTAAGATAAAGTACACCTCCGAAACGACTTAATAACAACGCTACTATTAACGGCCCACCTGCAAGGCCTATCTTTACAGCTACGGGCATATTAGGAAAATGTATGGGGATACTCCCCACTATCACGCCCAATACAATACCCATGAATATAGGCGCCAGATCAGGCACTTCCAGCCTTTTCAAGGAATTACCAAACACTTTAGCAATCCCTTCTACGCCTTCCTCCGTACCAACAACTTTCAGGGTATCGCCCAATTGAAGATGAAGGTTCCCATGTGGTACCATTTCTATCCCTGCCCTGTTCAACCTTGTAAGCGTAAAGTCGAACTGTTGCATTTCTGGTATATCCCCCAGGCGCTTATGAGTAACTTCTTTACTTGTAACAACAATATGCCGGGATATAAGCCCACTATCAATATCCTCCTTCAGGTTCATATCGCTTTCAGAACCTATTAACAGTTTTACTTGTGCAATTTCATGTTTTGGAGCCACTACAAGTAAAACATCTTTCTCAGAAAGCACATCATCCGGTGTAGGAGTAATTATTTCTCCGTTGTGATACATTCTGGAAACAACAATCGGATCTTTAAGCAATTCAAAAATCCTGCGAAGGGGCTGGCCTATCAACTGTTTGTTCTCCATGTTTAAATGAATGGATACAGGACGTTTGGAACGGAATATATTCAATCTCCGATGTAGTTCTTTTTCCTTATCGATGTCCGTTTTGAACACTTTCTTCAAGATAATAAATGAGAAAATAATGCCAAACACACCAAAAGGATAAGCAATGGCATAAGCTAATGTCATCAACGCATTATCTGCGCCGCCTGTTACATTCACTTCTTTTACTGCAGATTGAGCTGCAGCAAGGCCAGGTGTATTGGTAACAGCGCCGCTCATCACCCCTGTCATTACCGTCATGTGGTTGCCGGTAGCAAATTTGAAGATCAATGTAATAATAACGCCAAGAAGAACAACAGATACTGCCAGCAAATTATTAGCCAGTGCATTTTTTTTCAATGATGCAAAAAAACCGGGGCCTACCTGTAACCCTACAGAGTAAACGAAAAGTATCAATCCGAAATCTCTCAGAAAGTCCTCTGTTTCTTTATTAACGGACACTCCGCAATAAGAAAGCAATAACCCGATAAACAAAACCCATGTAACCCCTAATGAGATTCCGAATATTTTAACCCTCCCCAACCATATACCAATAGCTATAACCAGGCCATATATCACTACGGCATGCGCAACTGTATTATCAGTAAAAAGTTTTATTAACCAATCCATAGTAGAAAATATAAAAAATAAAGAGTATTACTTTTTAGCAATACTCTTTATCAAATTTATTAATGATGTTCTGGTTGTAAACCGAAATGCCTCGGAGATCTCCACAATGCGGAAAGAAGCAATTCTTTCATAAAGATAAATTCCTTAGGCAATTTATCATAAAAACGAGAAAACAGTTCCTCATGCGATAACACTTCTTTTTTCCATGGCTCTCTGTCTATAGTCATGATCTTCTCAAAATCTTCGTGAGAAAATTCCAATCCATTCCATTCCATATCTTCATATCTGGGCATCCAGCCAATCGGACTTTCAATAGCCGAAGCATTTCCGTTGATCCTGTCAACGATCCATTTCAACACTCTGATATTTTCACCAAACCCGGGCCATAGGAAGTTGCCGCTCTTATCTTTTCTGAACCAGTTGACACCAAAGATACGGGGAGCATTAGGCAATTGGCGGCCAAATTGCAGCCAGTGGTTTACATAATCGCCAACATGATATCCCATAAATGGCAACATTGCAAAAGGATCGTGACGAACTTTACCAACTTCGCCAAAGGCGGCTGCTGTGGTTTCGCTACCCATTGTTGTAGCCATATAAACTCCAAAATTCCAGTTGAAAGATTGATATACTAATGGTACAGTAGTGCTACGACGCCCGCCAAAAATGAACCCTTCTACATGTATACCATTCGGGCTTTCCCAATCCTCATCAATAGCAGGGTTTTGGAATGCAGGG
>CAZKPH010000293.1:0-3326 GCA_964554605.1 uncultured Ferruginibacter sp. | reverse complement strand
CACAATAAAAAGCACATAAGAAGAAAACTTAACCCTTTCTGCCAATGCCCCCACTACTAATGCCGGAGTAATAATGGCAAACATCAATTGAAAAATAGAAAATAGCCCCAAGGGAATCGTAGCCCCATTAACCCAGGGAGCCCCCTCCAAAACGCCTTTATAGAATAAATGAGAAAGAGGATTGCCGATAACACCGTTTATAGTGGTTCCAAATGACATACCGTAACCAACAAACAACCATAAAATAGTTACTATCCCGGTTGCCACAAAACTCTTGATCATTGTACTCAGCACATTCTTTCTATTCACCATACCGCCATAAAAGAACGCCAGGCCCGGCGTCATTATGAATACCAATGCTGTCGCGATCAATACCCAAGTGATATCGGCAAAATTATATTCACCCGGTTTGGGAGAATAGGCCACTGCACTCGGAAAAAACAGAGCAATAACTGCAATTACTGTCAAAATCAAAAAAGGAAGAATTTGCTTGAATCCAATTTGCTTCATAATTTTTACATTAAAAAATTTAATAATGTTATGTATTTACACAAAAATACAATAAAAAAACCCGCATTATAAAATTAAATGCGGGTTTTTATTTAACAAAAATTAATTTTTATGATATAAAATCAATTAAATTTATATTATAAAATATTTATATTATTTTAAATACCTTGCAATAAGGTTCCCATCAGCCATTTCCAGTAAAGAACGGCCCCCCATCAAAAATTCATCTACTTTTTCGGCACAATCACGGCCTTCTCTTATAGCCCATACTACCAAAGATTGGCCTCGCCGCATATCTCCAGCAGTAAAAACCTTTGCAATATTGGTTTGATATTCCTTTTCCGATGCTTTTACATTTCCGCGTTCGTCCAATTCAATATCCAATTGCTCTACCATGCCTTCATACTGCGGATGCAGGAAGCCCATCGCAAGGAATGCAAAATCACACGGGATATCTCTCTCGGATCCAGGCACTTCTACAAATTGCCCCGGCCTTCCCTCTACGATCTTCCATTCCAGATCTACTATCTTCAATGCTTTTAAATTACCTTTTCCATCACCAATGAACTCTTTGGTTGCAATCGACCATTTCCTTTCGCAACCCTCTTCATGAGAAGAAGATGTCTTTAATGTCATTGGATACGTTGGCCAAGGCATTATTTGTGTCCTTTCAACAGGTGGTTTAGGCAACAATTCAAGCTGTGTCACTGATGTAGCCTTGTGCCGGTTAGATGTACCCACACAATCACTTCCGGTATCTCCACCTCCGATAACAACAACATGCTTTCCTGTTACCACAATATCTTCTTTGCCAAACTTTTTGCCAATATTTCTTTTATTCTGTTGTTTCAGAAATTCCATTGCAAAATAAACACCCTTCAGATCCCTGCCCTTCACTGCCAGATCCCTCGGTATAGTGGAGCCTCCGGCTAATACGATAGCCTGATTTTCCCTTAGTATATCATTCACGCTTATATCTGTACCAACATTTGTGTTACATTTGAAAACTACGCCACTTTCTTCCATAACTTTTACCCGCCTGTCTATTACCCATTTTTCCAATTTGAAATCGGGAATACCATATCGAAGCAACCCACCGGGAGCATCATCCCTCTCATAAACAGTTACGGAATGCCCGGCAGCATTCAACTGGGCAGCAGCAGCTAATCCGGCAGGACCGGAACCTACCACCGCTACTTTTTTACCTGTCCGTAAAATCGGGCGCTGTGCTTTTACGTATCCTTTATCGAAGGCTATCTCAATAATATGTTTTTCTATCTCTTCGATAGTAATGGCGGGTTGGTTTATCCCCAGTACACATGCTGATTCACATGGAGCCGGGCAAATCCTTCCGGTAAATTCCGGGAAATTATTTGTTGAGGATAATATCTCGTATGCCTCCAGCCAGTTCTTACGGTACACAGCATCATTAAACTCCGGGATTACATTACCCAACGGGCAACCATTATGACAGAAAGGTACACCGCAGTTCATACATCGTGCAGACTGTTCATTTAATTGAGAGTCTGTGAACCTTTCAATGAATTCATTGTAATCATTCACTCTTTCTTCCGGCTTACGCTTTGCCGGCAACTGCCTAGTAAATTCTAAAAAACCAGTGGTTTTACCCATTTGTTAAAAATTTATCCTTTATTAGTTAAAAATATTTTCATGATCCGGTACAATGTTTTACCGGAACTATCACTTTACCTTTTCGGCCAGTTTTGCACTTTTCAGTGCTTTCTTATAATCTCTTGGGAAGACCTTTACAAAGCTCTTTAGCTGATTTTCAAAATCGTCAAGGATGAACCTTGCAACCGTACTTCCGGTAAATGCGAGATGGTTAGATAATAATTGATGCAGTTCGGCCTTATCATCCTGATCCAGCGGGTCCAGGTCTACCATTTCTTTGTTACAATTCAGGTCAAACTGCCCTTTTACATCGTAGATATATGCAATACCACCGCTCATACCAGCGGCAAAGTTCCGGCCTGTATCGCCTATGATAACTACTTTTCCGCCCGTCATATATTCGCAACCATGATCGCCTACCCCTTCAACAACGGCTGTAGCGCCTGAATTCCTGACAGCGAACCTCTCCCCTGCTTTTCCGCGTATATACGCTTCCCCTGAAGTAGCACCGTAAAATGCCACGTTACCGATTATGATATTGTCCTCCGCCACAAATGTTGCTTTCGGTGAAGGGTACACGATCAACTTTGCACCACTCAATCCTTTTCCAAAATAGTCATTAGCTCCACCTTCCAATTCATGGGTAATACCCTTGGCATTGAAAGCTGCAAAACTCTGTCCAGCGGTTCCACAGAATTTGAAGTGAATCGTATCATGCGGAAGCCCTTCCGATTTATATTTTTTAGATATCTCATTGGATAGTATTGTACCTACTGTCCTGTCAATATTGTTTATATTAAACGTGGCTGTTACTTTCTGTTGCTTTTCCAACGCTGGTTTGGCAGCTTCAAGAAGTTTCCAGTCCAGCACATCATCCAATCCGTGATCCTGGATATCTGACTGATAAAGCCCAACATATTCCGGGGCCGGTTCTTTATACAGGATTGGAGAAAGATCAAGCTTACTGTATTTCCAATGTGTTATATTTTCACGCAATTCCAGGCAATCCGCCTGTCCAACCATTTCATTGACGGTATGGAAACCTAGTTCTGCCATTATCTCTCTTAATTCCTGTGTAAGGAACTTAAACAGGTTCACAACATGATCAGGATTCCCCGAAAAACGCTTTCGCAACTCTTTATCCTGTGTAGCCACACCAACCGGGCAGGTATTCAGGTGGCATT
>CAZKPH010000292.1:0-3334 GCA_964554605.1 uncultured Ferruginibacter sp. | reverse complement strand
GGTTCAATAATCCACCCTTAACCGGATTAGGAGCTACTGTTAATTCCTGCCCTTTGACAGAAATACCTGTTTTAACAATTGTACTGTAGTTAGAAGCGCTATTCCTGTCTACAGCTTTAACACGATAATATGTGTTGCCATTGAGAGGGGAATAATCAATCCATGAATATTTGGATAACCCAGTGGCAGAAAGCGTGCCAACAGGCTTGAAATTAATACCATCTGAAGATCTTTCAATCACATAATTCAGTGTATTGATTTCGGTTTCATTTGCCCAGGTAATCTTAGTTATGCCGTTAGCGTTTAGAGCATTGATAGTTGAAAACTTAACGGGGACAATATGATAATAACTGGTAATTATAATACTATCGATATCGGAGTTTGCAGCCTGACCGGAAACAATTGCAAGCCTTTTTGCGGTAGCTGAATTAACTGTCACAACAGTATCTACACATGCAACTACAGGGGCCGGGCTTCGGAAAATCATAGTCCATTTTGTTTGCCCTGACGCAGTTGGATGCACTGAAGCAAAAGTATCGCTTGTAATCCAGATAGAGAATTTCCTGGCAGTCCCATTTCTTAACAGATGTACAGTACCAATACCGAAGTCAACTACAGGAGTAGCGATATATGATGTATCGGCAGTAAGCGCCCCGCCGCTTGTAGTAGGGTTTACCAAACGAATATGGTTATTCCCGATTGCTACACCGGTAGTAGCACCGTAAGTTGCTGTACCGCAGGCAGAGCCGGTAGTCCTATATGCATTGTGAATGTACCAGTAAGAACTATTTACCGAAGCTGCCCAGTAATCGTTAGGATTACCTGCGGTTGAAGGATTTAGTGTACTAACTCCCCCTCCTTCAAAACCTTCACCAAAGTAAACGTCATTAACCTGCGCCTGCAATTGTGTAAGAGAAGACACACCGACAATAAGAAGAAACAGTGTAAAAAACTTTTTCATAATGATCTATTTTTTGTAAGTAATTGTTTTATTATATAAACAATGAAGAATCCGCATTTTATAAACTGATTGGCAAAAGGAGTCCGGCAAAAAAGCAATCCAAAACAGTAACACTATTTCTGGTCAAAAAAAGTGCCAGATTCATTAAGTATCAGGTCAAAAAGTACATATACTCAAATCGGGTGTAAGTTAGATATTTTCTGTATTCTGATAGATTTTGAGATCGTTTTTCTACGCAAACGTTGCCAGTAACAAACACAAAAAAACCGGATTAGTCAAAACCCGGTTTTTTCTATTAATTATTTCAAAATCATTCTTTTACGAATCTGCGTGTAATTACTTTCCCTTCTGACTGGAATGTTAGAAAGTAAATTCCGTGATACAACTCCGAAACATCCAGGACTGATGTAGAAGAGCCGGGTTGCAGCTTCTGAAAGCATATTTTTCTGCCATTTGCTGTACTCAGGGTTACCAGGGCATTCCCTGCGGTAACAGGATAAACCAAAACAAGTGAATTATTTACCGGATTGGGATAAAGGCCTATATCAAAATTTTTGGCAGGGGCATTCATTCGCAGCACCTGGCTATATGATACCGATCCGGATACATCAATTATGCGTAAACGATAATAAACTGCATCACCAGATACGGATTTGTCTGTTGCAAGATACCTATAAGTACCGTTAATAAAGTACAGTTTAGCAATTTGAGTATACTCATCACCGTTACTACTACGCTCTATAATAAATTCTTTAATATCAGATCCTTTTGCAACTTCCCACCAGAGATTATTACCATTAACATTATAGCCACCTGAGAAATTAATCAGCCTTACAGGCGTGATTGTTAAAGGCAACCCTTTCATTATAACATTCTTAAGTGTCCCATAGCGGCCGGTGCTTGAACTTCCACAACTATAATAAAACCTTACAGTTAATGAATCCCCTGCAGTAAGAATAATGCCCGGTGTACCGGCATTACCTAGCGTCATTGGAGCATTCCCTATTCTTATACCACCTAATTGTGGTGAAAATGCAAAACGACTTACAGGCCCCAGAGAACCATCAGATTTTGTATTGATATACAAATAATTGTTATACCCGCCCCCCCTTGCGGAAGTGACAGTAGTAGGATCAACCCCTGACGAATCGCAACTTACAACATCAGTAGAATCGGCATTAAAACCTGTCAGTGACCAGGAACAGCCGAAGCGGTAATTCAGGTTTGAACTGGATCCTGCTCCCCCATAAAAATTAAAATTACAAACTACGGAATCCACCCTTATATTCACATCTCCTGTAGGCTTCAATACAAATTCCTCATAATAGTTCCTGCTTAGTGCCCCGCCATTTCCCCCATTTCCTGATGCCCAGGAACCGGTTCCGGCTGTACCGCTGTTAAATGCCTGGCCGTACAAATTGGAATACGGCTGTACTGCTGTAACAGTAACACCATCCGATAAAACCATATTTTTAAACCGCGAAGAGGAAGCCAATATATATGCAGACCTGGCACCGGCCGAATCTGTATTCTTAGAATTGAACGTCATAGGCCAATGTATTAAAACCCCTGGAAGCAACAACTGTGCAACTGTGGACCCGGATAGTGAAACATAGACCGTATCTGCATTATCAGAGACATGTACAATATTCCCGGAATAACTGCCTAACGCTGATGCATTTAACCTGACATATATCAATGTAGATGCAATAATACCGCCGACAGGAGTAAATGTTAATGGCGTAGAGTGAGAATACCAGTTAGAAGCATCCTTTGATATTTCGAAATTATCAGGAGCGGTCACTGTTAAATCACCGGTCAGGTTTACAGCCGACAATGTATAGGTCTTGTAATCAGTAGGAGTCCCCAATTGCTGGGCAAAACTGCTAATTGTGCCGGAAGACGTAATAATTGTTTGTTTACTCGATATAATTACCGTGTCGGATATCTGTGTGTCAGATCCGTCTTTTGCGGCGGTAAGATAATAATAGTATTTATTCCCCGCTGTTGGCAACGATGGATCGATATATTTGAAATTAATGCTAGTATCGTTTGAAGAAGTAGTTGTAAATATCTGAGAAAAATTTACATTATTATCTGACCGGTATAAGGTATATACGATCCCCGTTTTCGGCCAACTTATATTCCAATCCAGTTGTGAAAAAGAGGCTCCCTTGGTTGCCCGGAAATTAGCAATGGCAACAGGGTCAGGAATATAATCAAAGAAAGCGCTATTAAGGCTTAGCGGGCTCCATCCATTGAAAATATTCGGCATATTATACCCAACTGTATCGGCATCTGAAAATTGTTTTGACCAGGATACCCTCGAAGAAACATCAACCGGGGAACCATCAGTATTTTCACTTTTATATT
>CAZKPH010000291.1:0-3346 GCA_964554605.1 uncultured Ferruginibacter sp. | reverse complement strand
TTTGCCCCGCATGATAAATACACTAACCCATGATCTTTTTACAAATCAATAGCACACCGTCCGGCGCCAGTTATGTCCTTTTACTGGGTACTCTAACTATGCTATTTCTTGTAATTGGCATTGTTTTTTTCGTTATTCTGCACTAGCGTAAAGTTATGCGCTTCAATAACGAATTAAAAAAACTGGAAGACGACAAACAACAAATACTTTTAAATGCATCTATAAAATTCCAGGAAGAAGAAAGGAACCGCATTGCCGCAGATCTGCATGACGATGTTGGGCCGCTTCTTGCCACCGCCCGCCTTTACCTTAACGAGAACATTGTCAACCTTGAACCAGCAGCTCAAATCCAGTCTATCATCAGCGCCAAGCAGATTATTGATGATGCTATACAACTGATCCGCAATATCAGCCATAGCATGATGCCCCCCACCCTCAAAAACTTTGGGCTGGAAAGTGCCGTGAGTGACCTCTTTCAAAAGATCAACGGCAGTGGTACACTCAATGCCAGTGTACGCTTTCACGACTACAGGACCCGGTTGAAACTTGACCAGGAATTACTGATTTTCAGAATTATCCAGGAACTTGTGAACAATATCATCAAACATAGTAGCGCCGGATTCATTCACCTTACGCAAAATGCCAATGCCACGCATACATACATCAGGCTTCATCACGACGGTAAAGGGATTGAACAGGCAGAATTTGACAGGCTCAACCAATTTTCAACCGGGCTTGGTTTAAAGAATATCGCTAGCAGGATCAAGGTACTGAATGGAAGAATATTCTTCGAGATCGATCCCAGCCATACCTATTATAAAGTAACCTTGGAAATACCAAAAGAGTCCGGCAGCATTTAAAAAAAAACGGAAAACAATTTGCCGGATAAGTTCGTTTTCATTCCAATTTTGCTTAAACTTGTAGCTAGATAATTTGTTATATCTATCTATACTGTCTACCAGCAGAAACTTGTTTATGGAGGAAATCAAAGTTGCCATCGCTGACGATCACAAACTTTTTCGTAAAGGCGTGATCTTATCTATGCGGTCGTATGTGAATATACGATTCGTTTTGGAAGCGGATAATGGCAAGGAACTGCTCGATAATATTGAAGACGCCCAACCTGATATTGTACTCTGCGACCTAAAAATGCCTATTAAAGATGGCATTGAAACGACTAAACAGATTGTACTAAAATACCCTCATATAAGAGTGATTATCCTTACCATGTACGAAGATGAACATTTTGTCGGACACCTGATGGATTGTGGAGCCGCCGGCTATTTGTTGAAAAATTCTGATGCAGCTGAAATAAAAAAAGCTATCATGGAGGTGAAGAAGACTGACTTTTACCTTACTCCGTATGTTAACCGTATCCTGCTTAAAAAGAAATACAGCAAGCAAAAATTTACTACTTCCCTTACCTCAGAAATAACTATCAGTGCCAGGGAAAAAGAAGTGATAACCCTTGTTTGTATGGAATATACCGCTACTGAAATAGCGAATAAAATGAATATCAGCCCTCGTACTGTCGAAGCTATCAAAGACAGGCTAATGGAAAGATTTGGCGTCAAAAATTCCGTAGGCCTTGTTTATTATGCAATGAAAAACCAATTACTGGATTAATTAAAGAACAATCAGAACAGCCCAAACAAAGTAGAATCAACTTTTGCAATTACCTGTCCCAGGTGTTCCTCGTTTTCAGCAAATTTATTTTTATCCGCATCAATAATAAGCAACGGACCTTCTTTATAATTCTCTATCCAGTTGTTATAATAATCATTCAGTTTTTTCAGGTAATCCAAGCGTATGTTTTCCTCGTATTCTCTTCCTCTTTTTTGAATCTGCGCTACCAATGTTGGAACAGATGCTTTCAGGTATATAAGGAGGTCCGGAGGTTGTACCATAGTTTTAAGTGTTTCGAAAAAACGATAATAATTATCGAAATCCCTTTTCCCCATCAATCCCATATCATGCAGATTAGGAGCAAATATATTGGCATCTTCATAGATTGTCCTATCCTGGATCACAGTTTCCGTACCACGGTGTATCTCCAGTAATTGATTCAACCTGCTATTAAGAAAATATATCTGCAGATTAAAACTCCAACGTGGCATATCTTCATAAAAATCGTTCAGATACGGGTTGTGGTCCACATCTTCAAATTGCGGTATCCATTTATAATGTTTACTGAGCAGTTCGGTCAGAGTTGTTTTCCCGGCACCGATGTTGCCGGCTACGGCAATATGTTTGGGTTTCTTAGATTTTGCCATGATAAAGTTCATTTTCGACGGCTACATTTACTTGTAAAAATGCTGCCGGTAAATATAATTCAAAATTGAAAAAAAATACCGTAATCAGTAATATTTTAATCCCATTGCTTCTCTCACTATTGCCATTGTAGCACTGGCACTCCTCACGGCTTTATCGGCTCCCTTTTCCATTACTTCCTGCAGGTATCTTTCGTTATGCAGGATATCATCTACTTTATTCCTGATAGGCGCTACGAAATTTACCATATCTTCTGCAAGTTGTTTTTTCATATCGCCGTAACGTATTGTACAGTTATTGAAATCGTCTGTAAATTTCTGCAAAACATCATCAGGGCTTACCAGTTTCATTAAGACAAAAATGTTCTCAATATAATCCGGCATAACAGCATTTTTTTCCACAGGCCCGCTATCAGTTTTTGCTTTCATTACTTTTTTACGGATCATATCGTCAGTATCAGAAAGATATATCGTAGCCATCTGATTTTCACTTTTACTCATTTTGCCCGCCCCGTCCAGGCTGGGCACTTTTACCAGTTCCTGATTATAGTTAAAAGCCTGAGGCTCGGGAAATACCTCACCATAACGATGATTAAACCTGTTAGCAAAATTGCGTGCCATTTCCAGATGCTGCTCCTGGTCTTTTCCTACAGGCACATACCTTGCCCTGTGCAGGACAATATCTGCTGCCTGCAATACAGGATAAGTTAATAAACCTGCATTTACATTTTGCGGATTAAGGCGAACTTTATCCTTAAAAGTGGTTGTTTTTTCCAACTCCCCTTTATAGGCCAGCATATTCAGGTAAAGATATAATTCCGAAGTTTCGTGGACATGGCTCTGGCAATACAAAGCTACTTTTTCGGGATCCAGCCCACTGGCAATATTTTCAGCCAGCACCCTCCTCACGTTTGTTTTTAATTGTGTAGTATCGGGATGTGTTGTCAGTGAATGCAGGTCTGCTACCATAAAATAGCAATCAAAGTCTTCCTGCATCTTCACATAGTTTTTGATAGCACCAAAATAGTTTCCTAAATGTAAAAAACCGGTAGGACGAATCCCACTCATTACAATTT
>CAZKPH010000290.1:0-3367 GCA_964554605.1 uncultured Ferruginibacter sp. | reverse complement strand
GTGGCCGAGTACCGAAGCAACGGCAGGCGAGGATTATATAAAGAAATTGAAACAAAAGGTGACAAAGCCTGTTGCGGAAGATTTCTTGCCCGCAAGGGATTTTCTAAGGCCTTACATGGTTTACCTGGTCAATTGCCAGAATGTGCTTATCGAAAATGTTACGATCCGCAACTCACCCAAATTTATTTTTTATCCTAACAAGTGTTCGAATGTAACGTTGCGGTATGCGAAATTTTTCAATGAATGGTGGGCACAAAATGGAGATGCGATAGATATCAGTGCCAGCGATAAGGTTGTTATCTACAAATGCACCGTTAGCGCCGGGGATGATGGCATCTGTATGAAGAGTAGCAGAGGCAAGAGTGATAACCCGGATGATTTTAATCTGGAAAATGTCCTGGTAGCGGGATGTACGGTATATAACGGGCATGGGGGATTTGTGATTGGAAGTAATACAGACGGGGGTATGCGTAATATATTTGTTTCCGATTGCAATTTTATCGGTACAGATATAGGGATAAGAGTTAAGAGCAATGCAGGGCGTGGGGGCCTGGTTAAGGATATCTATATCTGTAATATTTACATGAGTAATATTAAAAATGAGGCTATTCTCTTTGATACTTATTATGAAGATATGCCTGCCGGGAAAACTGTGGATACTGTTAAGGCTTTGCGTGATAAAACACCATTATTTAGGGATTTTCATATCAGCAATGTCAATTGTAACGGAGCGGAAACTGCTATTAGTATTACGGGTCTTCCGGAAATGCCAGTCAGCCGTTTGTATTTCGATCATTTGGTTATTTCTGCCAGGTCGGGTGGTAGTATATCGGATGCTTCCGATCTGCATTTAAATTCGGTCAGGATCATTACGCCAAAAGAAACGGTTTTCGATTTGTCCAATGTAGCCGGATTCACAGTCAATGAGGGCTTCATGCCTGCTTCTGCCAGTGTGTTTATAAAAGCTGATAAGAAGTCTTCAGGTATCAGGATAACCGGTACAGATATCAGACAATCTAAGGTTGCGGTTCAGCAAAAATAATTTATAAAAGAACCGGATAAGAAATATCCGGTTCTTTTGTGCTAGCGATGATGCCATCTGTTCCAGTCGTTTCTGTCCCGATAGCCGATCGGAGGCCCATTAAATCTATTGGGGTAATGACAGAATTGTTTCCTGTGTTTATAATTATATAACCATATCTTGGGGTTGTTTGTAGCAATAAATACTTTCGGCATCAGGTCTAGCGAAATACGGAAGGGTAACATCGAAACGGTAAGCCATTCCTGGCCGTTGTTATAAATATACCTTTTCTCCGATGCGCTGAAGTAGATATCGGCATCGGGGTACTAATAGTAACCGGCCATCGCGATTGATTAAAACTTAGCTCCGGAGTCGTTATAATGACGCTCGGTATTATACGATTCCCTTTTATCCATTTCCCTGTACCCGTTGTTATTATTGCCGGGGCGTTGAGCAATAGCATTAGTAAAAACAGCAATTAAACCAATGCTAATAATCAGAGTTTTTGTTGTTAATTTTTTCATGGCTTTAATTTTTACCTTGTAACTATTCGATTGTGCAATATTTCCAAAGTTTATTAAAGCTTTGTTAAGGCTTTACCACCGTATCAATCATATATTATTGGTAAGATGACACTGGCTCGCAGGTACAAATAAGATTCCTGTCTCCATGTGTATTATTGATGCGGCTTACACTTGGCCAGAATTTATTATCTCTGATATATGCCAAAGGGAATGCAGCCTTTTCCCTGCTGTAGGGATAATCCCATTTATCTTGGCTAACAGTAAATTGAATATGTGGGGCATTTTTCAATACATTATTTTCCTTTGATACCGCACCTGTTTCAATTTCTTTTATTTCATTCCGTATAGAGACCAGTGCATCACAGAAGCGGTCCAGTTCAGCCTTGTCTTCACTTTCCGTTGGTTCTATCATTAGTGTCCCCGGTACGGGAAAAGATAGAGTTGGTGCATGAAAACCGTAATCCATAAGCCTTTTAGCCACATCTTCCGCTTCTATTCCCGTAGTTTGTTTAAATGGCCGGAGATCTACAATAAACTCATGTGCAACTGTATCATTACTGCCGGTATAAAGGATGGGATAATATGCAGAGAGTTTTGCTTTCATGTAATTAGCATTGAGGATCGCAGTTGCTGTAGCCTGTTTAAGCCCGTCTCCACCAAGCATTTTAATATATGCGTAGCTGATAAGCAAAATACTTGCACTACCGAATTGTGCAGCAGATACGGCGCCATATCCATTACTTGTATCCCCGGCGGGCTGTGTATAGTGGCTCGGAAGGAACCCCGCAAGGTGTGGCGCAACACAAATTGGGCCTACGCCCGGCCCTCCGCCACCATGTGGGATAGCAAAGGTCTTATGCAGGTTCAGGTGGCAAACATCCGCACCAATTGTCCCAGGGCTTGTATAGCCAACCTGAGCATTCATATTGGCGCCATCCATGTATACCAGTCCGCCATTATCATGAATGATATGGCATATTTCCCTGATGTTTTCTTCAAATACCCCATGCGTGGAAGGATAGGTAACCATAAGCCCTGCGAGGTCATTTTTATGTACGCAGGCTTTTTCGGTAAGGTCTGCAATATCTATATTGCCAGCGCTATCACATTGAACCACTACTACCGTAAACCCAGCCATCACAGCGCTGGCAGGATTCGTGCCATGAGCAGATACGGGTATAAGTATGATATTTCTGTGCGCTTCATTTTTTGATGTATGGTATCGGTGAATTGTCAGTAATCCGGCATATTCCCCTTGTGCACCACTATTGGGTTGTAGCGATGTTGCTGCAAACCCGGTAATCGTGCTAAGGTATTTTTCCAGCTCTTCTATGATGGACTGGTAGCCTTCTGTTTGTGAGGCCGGTGCCAGCGGATGTATATTGCTGAACTCGGGCCAGCTTACTGGCATTAATTCGGTTGCTGCATTCAGTTTCATTGTACAGCTTCCTAAACTAATCATGGATGTATTCAGGCTTAAGTCCTTGTTCTCCAGCTTCTTGAGGTACCGCATCATTTGACTCTCCGTACGGATTGTTGTGAATACCGGATGCGTTAGGTAAGGCGAAGTTCTTTGTAACGTGCCAGGAATTTTCAGGGATATTTGATCCGTAATATCATTTACTATCCCGTCTCCCTTTGCATTATAAACGGCACTGAATATTTTTAGTATAATAGCAATGTCATCCGGGGATGTAGTTTCATCCAGACTAATCCGGATATGGTTTTCTTTTCCGTAAAAGAAATTGATCCCGTTCGCTTCAGCAAGGGTTCTTATTTTTTCTACATTATCAACGGCTATTTGCAAGGTATCAAAGTAATG
>CAZKPH010000289.1:0-3415 GCA_964554605.1 uncultured Ferruginibacter sp. | reverse complement strand
AAAAAAGACTAAGGTATGCCTTGTGGTAAAAAAAGAAAACGTCATAAAATTGCTACACACAAGCGTAAAAAGCGTTTAAGAAAGAACCGTCATAAGAAGAAGTAATTTCTTTTCTTATTTGATGTGCCTGTATCTCTTGCCGGCACAGATTTGTCAGCATACACGATTGTTTATTTATCGGTACCTAATATGCTGTATGATATTCTTCCATAATGTTGTGGTCTAAATAAAAGTATTACGCTTGACAAAGGAGTTGATCATTAATGCGGCGCCCCAGGGAGTAGAAATAGCCTTGATGGAGGACAAAAAACTGGTAGAATTGCACAATGAAAAAGCTGATGCAAATTTTGCCGTGGGAGACCTTTATCTGGGCAAAGTAAAAAAACTGATTCCGGGGTTGAATGCTGCATTTATTGATGTGGGATTTGAAAAGGACGCTTTTTTACATTATACAGATCTTAGCCCTTATGTAAGGTCAATTCTCAAATTTACGAATATTGCCATCAGCGATAAGTCGGAAGAAGGGTATGACTTCTCTAAATTCATCAGTGAGCCCGAAATTGTAAAAACCGGAAAAATCGCAGAAGTATTAAGCGGCAAGCCGAATGTATTGGTGCAGATATTAAAAGAGCCAATTGCGGCTAAAGGGCCAAGGTTGAGTTGTGAACTATCCCTTCCCGGCCGTTTTGTAGTTATTACTCCTTTTAATGATATCATAGCTGTTTCCAGGAAGATACATTCCAGCGACGAGAGGAAAAGGCTTCACAAAATAATTGAGGCAATCAAACCAAAGAATTTTGGTGTTATTGTGCGTACAGCTGCTGAAGGAAAGCATACAGCCGAATTGCATGATGACCTTTTGGCATTGGTGGAAACCTGGAAAACTATCCAGCGTAACCTGAAAGGGGCTACCCCTCCCGCTAAAATATTGAGTGAGCAGGCCAAAGCTACAAGTATGCTAAGGGATCTGTTAAATGAAGATTTTAACAGAATCGTAGTCAATGATAAAAATATATACACCGACACCAGAAATTATATACAGAAAATTGCTCCGGAGAAAGCCGATATCGTTACTTATTACAATAACGGGTCTCCAATCTTCGATAGTTTTGGTATTACTAAACAGGTTAAATCTTCTTTTGGCAAAACAGTAAACCTTCCGAGTGGGGCATACCTTATTATAGAGCATACCGAAGCGCTGCATGTAATAGATGTAAACAGCGGGTATAAAAGTGTAAGTAATAACCAGGAACAAAATGCACTGGAAACGAATTTGGAAGCTGCCGAAGAGATAGCCCGCCAATTAAGATTAAGAGACCTTGGAGGCATTATAGTAGTGGATTTTATTGATATGAAACTGCCGGAAAATAAGAAACGTCTTGCAGATTCAATGGAGCAATTTATGCTTACCGACAGAGCCAAACATGCTGTTTTGCCAATTAGCAAATTTGGATTAATGCAGATAACAAGGCAGCGGATGAAGCCGGAAATGAATATCAATACATCGGAAATATGTCCAAGTTGCAACGGTACAGGAAAGATATCCTCCACATTGATACTTGAAGATGAGATTGAAAAGAACTTGAGCTACCTTATTATGCAAAAACATAAAGGGCTAACCGTAGAAGTACATCCGATACTTCATTCATATCTTACAAGTGGGTTTATTTCCAGAAAGAGAAAATGGAGTTGGAAGTATAAACAGCGTATACATATAAAACCGAATACGAGTTATCACCTTACAGAATTTCACTTTTTTGACGATAGTGGAGAAGAGATTAAATTATAAAAGACCTGGCATTGCATCGGGCCTTTTTTATTGAAACTGAATAAACTTTTATTTTCCATTAATTTTTCTAATTCGGCCTTCATTAATAATGCGTTTCCAGCCTCCATTGACATTTCTAATATTGTGCAAGCCTTGCCTCTTAAACAGAGAACAGGCTATAATACTTCTATAACCGGCTGCACAATGTATGTAAAGGTTCTGGGTATCTTCAAATCCGGCTATCGAAACAATGTCTGTCAACTCAGCCAGTGGCAGGTTCGTGGCATTTTCGATATGGGCTTCAGCAAATTCAGGCTCTTTACGTACATCTATAGTTATCAAATTGTCGTCGAAAGGGATATCCATTGCGAGTTCATCCGGTTCTATATCAATAATCATATCTATTTCTAATCCGGCTTGCATCCATGCTTCAAACCCTCCTTCAAGGTAGCCTTCTATTTTATTAAACCCTACCCGTGCCAGCCTGATTACGGTTTCTTCTTCCTTTCCTTTTTCGGATATAAATAGTATAGGTTTGTCAAAAGGCAATAATAGTGCAGCCCATTCAGCAAATCTGCCTTCTAAGCCAATGAATATGCTGCCAGGGATAAATCCTTGTACAAAAGTAGTGCCGGGGCGGGTATCGAGAATAATTGTATCTTCCTTCATTCTGCCGGAAAAATTATCAATACATAAAGGTGTTAGCCCGCTTGACAATATTTCTGTAAGGGGTTCATAGCCCTGTTGGTTAATTTTTGCATTAAGAGAAAAATACTTAGGTGCTACATCCAAGCCTGTTACAACGGATGTAATAAATTCTTCCCGGCTCTGGGGCCGCAGGGCATAATTGCTTTTTTTCTGCTCGCCGATAGTACTGTAACTTTCTTTCCCCAGATTTTTTCCACAACTGCTGCCTGCCCCGTGACCAGGATAAACAATTATATCATCTGCCAATGGCAATATCTTATTGTGGATTGTATCGAACATCATGGATGCCAATTCTTCCGTGCTTAAATTTCCACTGCTGAGGTCAGGCCGGCCCACATCTCCAACAAAAAGGGTATCGCCTGTAAAAATACAATGCGGATTACCGGTTTTGTCGTGTAAAAGGTAGCAACAACTTTCTATAGTATGCCCAGGTGTATGTAAAACCTTAAGGAAAATATCTCCCAACCGGATTATCTCATTGTCTTGTGCAATTTTCACGGGAGTAGGGGTTACGGCATGTGGGCCATAAATTATTGTTGCCCCTGTTTCTTTTGCCAGATCCAAATGGCCGCTTACAAAATCTGCATGAAAATGTGTTTCAAGGATATACACGATGCGGGTGTTGCGTTCTTGTGCCAGTTGAATATATTGCCGGGTATCTCTCAATGGGTCAACGATCGCCGCCAGCCCGTTGCTTTCAATATAATAGGTAGCTTCGCTAAGGCAGGCTGTATAAAGTTGTTTTATAAACATAAATAGTAGAAGGTTATTTTCAGTAAGCGGCGAAGATATTAAAGAAATAGCGGATACAGGTTATGTATCCGCTAAACAAAATGATTTGTCTAAAAAATCAGGCAACCAGTTCATCAACGAACTTTCCTATTTCTTCAATGCGTTTTTGATTGATAATATAATAAATGAATTTTCCTTCACGTTCGG
>CAZKPH010000288.1:0-3432 GCA_964554605.1 uncultured Ferruginibacter sp. | reverse complement strand
GATGAAGAAGCTTATTATATGAGTGTAGCCCATGTAGATGTAGTTGGCTGGCAGGTTTTATTGATATGCCTGATCACTTTTGTAATCAGTTTTGCAACACTAATCATCCCCACTCTCCTGGTGAGAAAAATACGGCCGGTAAAAGCTATACAATTCAGGTAAACGGTTAAATATGTGATAAAATGATCCCTGTTGCTACCGCAGCATTCAAGGATTCCGCACTTCCCTTACGAGGAATAGTTATATGATAGCGGGCCATAGAAAGAATTTCTTCGCTTATCCCCTTCGATTCATTACCAATGACTAATATCCCTTCGGTAATGCCTGCAATAGTTTTGATGCCTCTCCCATTAAGTGTAGCAGCATAAACTGCAGCCTCCCTACTTGCTTCTGCAATCCATTTTCCTAATGAGGTATACACAATATTTACCCGACCCAGGCTTCCCATCGTACTTTGTACAACCTTCGGGTTGTACTTATCCGCACAGGTTTCTGCGCAAACTATATTTTCTATCCCGAACCAATCAGCAATCCTGATAATAGTCCCGAAATTGCCTGGATCCTGTATATTGTCCAGTACTAAAGTAAGTTTTCCTTTTAACGAAACATCTTGTGGTTTTTTTTTGGAAAAAACGGCTAGTATCTTGCCGGGTGTGGTCATTGCAGATACCTTCTCCATTTCAAAATCTTCAATTTCTGTAATAATGTCTGAATAAGGTTTTAGGAAGTTTGCTTCAGGATTTTTCCACCAATCAGCCACTATCAATATTTTATTACAATCATAAGTTCCGGAATACAGCAGATCTTTTACTACTTTTACACCTTCGGCGAAAAAAGCCGATTCTATATCCCTGAATTTTTTCTGGTGTAAACTTTGAATATATTTGATATATGTTTTGCTTAACATTACGCTTTGGTTATTAATATGCAGGAGTGTTTTTTATATAAATATGTTCCCATAAGATGTATAATAACAATCTTTCTGTTTGGGATGCTCTGGCTGCCGTCCTGCACGGTTGTACAAAAGTATCAAAAAGATAAACCTTTTGTATTTGAGAACAAATTTAAGATTATCGGCAACTCTCTTAGTAAAAAAGAAAAAAAGAATATACAGTCACGAATTGCAGGGCAGTTGGACGACAGTGCCAGGATAACCAGGAAGGATTTCCTTTTCCTGTTTCATTCCCTAAGAAGGCCTCCTGCTTATGACATACAATATTCTGCCGCCAGTGCCAGGAATATGAGAGCTTCGCTGGTGCATACCGGGTATTACGGGGCTAAGGTTTCTTTTGTTGCCGATACAGTTTATCGTGGCAGAAAACAAAAAAGAGTGTCCGTTACATATATTGCCGAACCCGGTACTCCTACGCTTATTGATACAGTTGCCTATAATTTTTCGGAGAAGGACTTACAGGAATTGGCATTATCCTCTCGCAATGAATCCTTTTTACAACAAAAAAAACCCGTTTCGAAAACAGATATCCTCGCTGAGATAAGCCGCCTTATTGACCTTTATAGAAACAATGGCTACTACAAATTCAGTTCAGATAACCTTTCTGTACTGGGAGATACAACTATTAAGGCCCTTACAAATATTTCGGACGATCCGTTTGAAAACCTTCGTTCACTTGCTGAAGCTAAAGCACAAAGAAGTAAGCCCGTTATCCGGCTGGGGCTAACACTGAACCCGGAAATGGATTCTTCCACAATCAGAAAATATTTTATCAATAATGTATTTATCTACCCGGATTTCAGCAGTACAGATTCCTTAACCGGTTTCAATTTCACGGAAGAAAAAACACGCAGCCATACTATCCGTTTCCATAAAAGAATATTTAAAAACCGTTTTTTGATCAGCAATAATTACTTACGGAAAGGCACAGTGTACAGGCAGGACGATTATATTAAAACAATCAACTCCTATTCAAAAACAGGTGTATGGCAGAATGTAAATATTATCATGCTGGCAAATAAAGACACATCCAATAAGCTGGATGCCTATATTCAACTAGTGCCGGCCAAAAAATACGGCTTTGAAGCAAACATTGAAAGCAGCTATTCTGCGAACAATAACTATTCACTTGGCAATTTGCTTGGATTCTCCGGCAATGTCTCTTTGCAAAACAGGAATATGTGGAAAGAAGGGATCAAGATGACACATACTATCCACGCCGGGCTTGAACTGAATGTCAGTAAAAACAGGGCGACCTACGGCCTAATCAATTCCAACGATATGGGATACACGAATACTATTTCTGTACCCAAATTGGTTATGCCTCCATTTCTAAAAAAGGCGCTAGGAAGAAAAAGGCTTCAATTACCATCGCAACAGACTTTTGTCAATTCCAATATTTCCTATACAAACAGATTCAACCTTTTTAAATTGCAGAACTATAATTTTGCACTTGGGTGGGATTGGAACAATAAAAAAAACCGATCCTACTCTATCAGGCTTCCCGACTTCCAATTCTCTTATCTTTATAACCGTTCCCAGGATTTTATCGATACGCTTGCAAAGAACCCGTTTCTCAAATATTCCTACAATACAGCTTTTGTTCTCGGGACAAGTTTCGGATGTGCATCTGTACATATAAATAAAAATACGCATTGGCAACGCGAACTACGGTTTAATATAGAGGAGTCCGGTATTTTGTGGAGTTATCCGCTTACACGTATCAGTATACTAAAGGATAATTTCCGCAGATATGTAAAAATGAATGAAGAAGCTGTCTGGACCAAAACCCAACGTAAATCATCACATGTATTTCGTTTATTTGCAGGTGTCGGTATCCCTGTCGGCAAGAGCGATTCTTCACTTCCTTTTTTCAAACAATATTTTGCCGGAGGCGCCAATAGCATGAGAGGATGGCCTGTAAGAGGTATCGGGCAGGGAGCCCGGCCTTTGCCCGGGTACAGGACTACTACATTTAACGATAGAACCGGAGATGTAAAGCTGGAAGGCAATTACGAATACAGATACGATATTGCGCAGATAATACCCAATGCACTCACGCTGAAAGGCGCTTTATTTATTGATGCAGGAAATATCTGGAATTTCAGGAATACCCGGCCTGGGGGTGGAGAAGACAGCCTTCAATTCATGTTGAAGAATGTTTATAAACAATTGGGAGTAGCTGTCGGCACAGGATTCAGGCTCGACTTTAATTATTTTCTTATAAGACTAGACCTCGGATTCAGGGTTAAAAGGCCTGATGTTAAAAATAATGACGGCTGGCAATTGCCTGATATTAATTTCAATAACCTGTTCCGCCGCGGTAAAATGGTTCCCGACCTCAGCACACCCGACCCGAACGATAAGGTGAACGATGAACGGTATAAGAAATGGAGGTATGAGAACTTCAACTTTACAATTGGTATCGGTGTCCCCTTCTAATGATTACCCATTTCCGGGAATATACTTTTCTCAATCAT
>CAZKPH010000287.1:0-3434 GCA_964554605.1 uncultured Ferruginibacter sp. | reverse complement strand
AATTTCATTCCCGGAGTATTTGATTCAGCCCATTTTCACGAACATGGCTTCAATGCATCACTGTGGAGCATTTCTGTTGAAATAGGATTATATGCGACTATAGGAATCCTTATTTTTTCAAAAAAAAATTATCCGGGAATATTCCGTGTAATGCCTGTAGCGCTATTTGCTGTATCGTTCATAATGCTTAGTTTTTTCCCTCCGGGAAATTTTATTCTCAAAAGAAACCTTAATCTTATATTCGTTTTCTTCTTTGGCAGTACACTTTACACTACAAAAGCAAAGGATAGTTTATTATTGTTATTGCTGGCAGCATCCGGAATTATTTATGTACTGCTAAAAGTATTTCAGGTATCCCTGAACTATGATGCCCTTCTGTGGATGTTCATCAGCCTTCTTACCTACTTTGCCGGCACGGCGCAGCAATTTGTGATTGACCTGAGAAACGATATTTCTTACGGATTTTATATTTATGCTTTCCCGATACAACAGATATCTTTCTGCCTGCTGGGATACCATGAGAGTTTCTGGCCGAACTTCCTGCTTTCGTTATTAATTACAATCCCGGTTGCATTCCTTTCATGGAAATACATTGAAGAACCTGCCCTCAAACGCAAGAACCGATAAGGCCTTATTTATTGTTTCCGGATATGAAAAGAAAAAACACCTGCAGCAGCCAGCAATACCCACAAAGGCATTAGTGCCAGGAAGAAACGGTTATGATAATCATCGAACTGTACAGCAATAGCTAATGCAAATGAAACGATGCTCCCTAAAAGGAACAATAACAACGGGTGTGAGACGGAATGAACGATCCGCCTGAAGCGTAACAAAATCACGGCATAGATGGAAAAAACCGGCAGTACCAGATAGAGGTTATGGCCTAAAGAGAAATAATTCCTGTATAGCAAGAAAAATGCCTCCCAGCGTTTCACGGCCAGATACAAAAAATGAGGGAGATTATGCGTAAGATAAAATACCAATTGTACCACCGGGTTGGTTGCAGAGGAAACTACCACATTTGGATTGACAGGGTAATCCGTCTTATCGGCAATGATAACATCCGATTGTATAGCTTTAAGCATACTCCAATCGCTGGTGGTAGAAAATACAATATCTATTACAAAGTATATGCAGATCAATGCGGGTATCAACAACCCGTAGAATCCTTTTTTTTGCGAAGCAGATAAATGACCCTGTACAAATAACAATACCGGCACAACAAACAATACACCCAGCGGGCGGCTGAAAATTACAAGCAACAACAAAATAATTGTAATGGCAATAAACCTCACAGACATTCTGTTATAAAGTACAAGGTGTGCCAGCAACAGTAATATTGAGCTGTAAAAAAAGGATTCGGAATAAAGGAATAATGTCCAGTACTGATAAGGCCAAAACAACATTAAAGCCCCGGCAATGCCTAGCGGCTTCAATATGCTGCCTTCAAAAAAGGCAAGTAATGCCTTAAAAAAATAACAATAGGCAACCAAATTGATACCCATGAGAAAGATAACTGCTCCATACAAACCTGTATGCAGGAAATTGGAAATTACGATTACCAGCACAGTCGCCGAATAGAATAGAAAACGCAATTGAGAAAAATGCCCGTTCGATACCAGGTAAGAAGCCTCATTGATATATTTTTCCGCCTCCTGATCAAAATGAAGGCCCCAAACTATAAACCATAGCATTTGAAAGAGCAGCCACAAGGACACCAGCGCTATATAGGCATTTCGGTTATTTTTTATACCGGATGACAAATTCATGTTTACGCTATTATATATTACAGCCTTTCGAACCTTTTCTTAATATTCAGGAAGAAGGCCTCTATGGTAAAATAAGAAATATATCCAAGCAGGATTGCAAAAGCCATTGTCATCAGCACCAGTGATGACAGGCTCAACAAATCTTCCTCTCTTCCCGGGAATATAAGTGCATTGACCTTTATAGCCAGTACGATGGCAAAAATATGAAAGAGATAAATGCCGTAAGATATCTTACCCAGAAAAGAAAGCCAGCCTGCACTATAAGGAATAAATGAATCTTCGCGGAAGGTAGCGATACCAAAAACGCACAGCATGACAATAGAAATATACTCATCGTGGAAATAAGGTATGGAAAAGCGGTATTTAATACTCACAATCAGCAGGAGGTATATGAAAACCTGGAAGTAAGCAGAACGGAAGACCTTTATCCACTGCCTGTTCTGAAAGAAAGAAAAGGCAAATAAAGAACCGATGGCAAAAGTAGAAAAGCGGCTGTATTTAATATAGGTTGCTGCCTTCATCAACGGCAGGGACCACCGTGGCATATCTTCCTGTGACATAGTAGCGAAACAGACATCATGAAAAACATTGAGCAACAAAACTGCTGCTATCAACCTTATAAAGAAATTACGGCCGATACGAGGCACCAGCACGAAAAGAAGCCCCCATAAAAAATAAAATTGTTCCTCAATGCCGATCGTATATGTCTGATGCACATAAGGTACCGTAGGAAAACTGAAAGGAGCAATATGCGGGAGGAAAAACAGATAGAGCAGGTTGCCCTTATGGTAATTGCTCTGAAGATAGGCATCTGTAAGTCCGGGTATCCTAAAAAAGCCCGTATGCAATACCGGGTACAAAGCCAATAGAATCAGCAGGTAGTAAGCCGGCCATATCCGCAATACCCTTCGTATATAAAATGACCTCAGTGAAATAGCCTTATTTTTATCGTATTCTTTCAGCAACAGATAGGTTATAAGAAACCCACTACCTGCAAAAAAGAACTGAATACCATAATAACCGATATCCCCCAACACAGGCAAATCGTAACGGTTGTACCCAAAGTTAGTTTTGAAAGTGAATAAATGATGCAGTACAACAAAACTGATGGAAATAAACCGAAGCCCATCCAAGCCGGAAAAATGTACTTTAGCACTCATATAGTCTGCTCAAATTAGTGCTTTTTCCCGAAAAAAGATTTTCATCAGATTACTTTGCCTTTCATAGCGGCGGCAACAGCTGTATCCATCAGGCGCTCGGCATATGGGCGGGAAATAGTATTAAGTTCTTCGATCTTTGTATGAATGAGATCCTTATCTTCCATTGTCAGCGCTAACTGCAAAGCCTGCATGCCCGCAGCCGTATTGTTTAGTTCTTCGGATGTAAGGAATGAACTATTCTTCTGTATGAATTTTTCCGTAGTACGTAATAATTGTTCCCCTTCGGTACGAGCTTCTACCAACGCCCTTACGGCAATATCATCCTGCGCATGAGCCAGTGAATCCAGCAGCATCGTTTCCACTTCTGCATCTGTAAGCCCATACTGCGGTTTTACCTCCACGCTCTGTTCCACACCACTACGCAGCTCTTTTGCTTTCACTACCAGGATACCATCGGCATTGATAAGAAATGATACTTCTACCTTAGGCAAGCCTGCGGGCATAG
>CAZKPH010000286.1:0-3456 GCA_964554605.1 uncultured Ferruginibacter sp. | reverse complement strand
AATGATATGCGCTACCTGGTTCTTACCGTATTTGTCCACTACATAATTGATCACTTTCTGTCTTCCGTCATCGTCAAAGTCGGTATCGATATCAGGCATGCTTTTACGGTCGGGGTTCAGGAACCTCTCAAACAGTAAATTATATTTAATAGGGTCTATATTGGTGATGCCGATACAGTATGCAACAACAGATCCGGCAGCGGAGCCTCTTCCGGGGCCAACAAACACACCCATTTCCCTGCCGGCTTTAATGAAATCGCTGACGATAAGAAAATAACCTGCAAAGCCCATATCCCTGATCACGCCTAGTTCAAACCGGATGCGCTCTTCAGTTTCGGGGGAGAGTATTTTATAACGGTCTTTAGCTCCGGCCCAAGTAATACCCTCAAGATATTCGTCTTGTGATTTAAAATTGGATGGTACAACAAAGTTGGGGAGCAGGATATCTCTCTTCAGGTCGAGTATCTCCACCTTATCCACGATCTCATTTGTATTATCGATTGCCTGGGGTATATCCGAAAATGCCGTATTCATTTCTTCCGTCGTTTTCAGATAAAACTGATCGTTGGGAAAGGCAAAGCGTTTGTTTTTTATCATCACATCATCGTCTGTAAATTCACGCAGAGCCGGTGTGGATTGTTTTTCGCCTGTATTGATGCAAAGGAGGATATCGTGTGCATTAAAGTCTTTTTGGTCTACATAGTGGCTGTCATTGCTGGCGATGACTTTAACATTGTATTTTTTTGCAAATTTGAGTAAGACTTCGTTTACCCTTTCCTGTTCGGGAAGCCCGTGACGCTGCAATTCTATATAGTAGTCCTGTTGAAAAATATTAAGCCACCATTTGAATTCATTCTCGCCTTCTTCTTCTCCTTTTTTCAAAATGGTTTGCGGCACTAATGCGCCAAGGCAGCAGGTGGTAGCTATCAGCCCTTCATGGTATTTATGGATGAGTTCTTTATCAATACGTGGGTATTTGGAGTACATTCCTTCAATATATCCCAATGAGGTGAGCTTGACAAGGTTCTTATACCCCTCGGCATTTTTAGCCAGAAGTATCTGATGATGGCGGGGGTCTTTTTCGTCTTTACTGAAATTTTTGCGATGGCGGTCCTGTGTGATATAAAATTCGCAACCGATAACAGGTTTGATTTTCAGCGAACCATCGGAATTTTTATTATTGTAAGCTTCCTTTACAAACTCAAATACGCCAAACATATTGCCATGGTCGCTGATGGCCAGCGCCGGCATTCCATCGCCAATGGCCTTTTTATAGAGGCTTTTAATGGATGCAGCCCCGTCTAATAAAGAAAATTGTGTATGAACGTGTAAATGAGAAAATTTCATAAAAAATACACCGGTACTTGAAGGGCAAATATCGGCATTTACAGCCCTTAGCGGGGAAATGTTTATAAATTTTTATTCGTGGCAATCAATGGGTTATGTATAATGATTGTATTTGTAAGAAAAGCACTGTACCTTTGCGGCGATTTGAAGCGGGCTACCGGGTTTCGGGCTTGTTTGTTAAATATTATTATCAGGGAAAATGAAGTATTCAGTCATAGCCGTTTTTGTTGTTTTGTGTATCTGTGGGAATGGTATGCCTGCAAGTGCCCAGACAAATATCAATTTTGAATCGCTAAGAAACGGGAAGCAGGTGCGCTTCCTTGATAATATAGAGATTGTACCGGCAGCTTCCCAAGCCGTGATTGAAACGGAGCTGGCCAATACATCCCGAAATGCATCTAAGCCGTCAATGGTAACTGTTGCAGAGAATACGATAGAGCATCTTACTCCGGTTCAGTTCAAATATGCTCTTTTATTGGATATAGCTGTAGAAGAAGCAAAAAATACTTCACTATATAATTTTATTGATGACTGGTGGGGTACACGTTATCGTTATGGCGGGCAGACAAGGGATGGTATTGATTGCAGCGCATTTGCCGGCCGCCTTATGAGTACCATATATAATATTGTAATGCCGAGAACAGCCAGAGAGCAATATGGTATTTGTGAAAAGGTAGCCCGGGAATTGCTTCAGGAAGGAGACTTGGTTTTCTTTAATACCCGTGGTGGTGTAAGCCATGTTGGGGTTTACCTGGGGAATGGGTTCTTTGTTCACAGTAGCGTGAATGCAGGTGTTACCATCAGCAGCCTGAACGAAGATTATTACAATAGGAAATACATCGGTGGTGGCAGAGTTAGCAGGTAGGGTGTTTTTTCAGAAAAAATTCACGGGAAGCTTTATTCAGCTTCTTTTTTTATGCCTATACGTTTCAACAAGGTATGCCATACAGGTATAATATCCGGAGATATGCTGAAATAGAGTGTGGCTGAAATGTATAAGGCAGCGAAACACAGGCTCCGTACCAGTATCCATAGGAACCCGGAATTGTTGCGGAAAAGATAATAGCTGATATAAAATGCCGCTATGCCGATAATGAGGATATATAAAGTGTGAAAGTTGAAAGGTTCCAGTTTGAATTTCTTCCTGAGGAACCAATACCTGATTGCATTATAAATAGTGAAAGCAAAAAGATTTGAAATAGCAGGCCCAACTACACCAAAGTAATATTTGGTAAGTATATAGTTCAAGGGGAGAGTGAGTATAAGAAGGATAATGCCTGTAAAAAAATCAAATCGCCAGGATGTGGAGGTAGCGATAACCTGCGCATTTACTCCGGTACCCATATCCACGATACGCATGAGGCCTATGAAAAAGAAAATCCATTGCGCATCCAGGTAACCTTTCTGCAGGTGGAACGTAAGCACGCCGTCCTGAAAATTGAGCCAGATAAGAGAGAACATTCCTACGGAAAATATCAGTTGGTTAATAGAAGAACGTTGGTAAATACGCTGTATGGTTGCGAAGTTTTTGTCTTTCCATGCCTGCGACAGGACGGCAATAGACGAAGAAACGATTCCTCGCTGGGGTGCCTGGATCAGGCTGGCAATATTTTGCGCCAGTGTATATACTGCTACCGCAGCCAGTCCGTCTTTCAGAACTGAGGCCAGCAGCAACGAATCGAATACGGATGCCAACGTAAAAACCACGGCCCCGCCTGAAATGAATGCAGCGAGTGAAATGATCTTCTTATAGAATTTCCGGGTAACCCTACTCAGGCTGAAAGTGAACGTTATATTGCCGCTTGCGGTTAAATAGATAATAAGGATAGCAGCAATGGCGAGATACGTGAATGAATAAATGTATATGAACGTACGGAACCCCGACAAGATGCCTGCAGTAGTCAATATAATCAGTAAAGTTGTGAAGAAACGGAACTGTACTTCGCGTAAAAAATTTGTGAATACAGATTTCTTTAGCTGGATGGCATAGGACTCGAAAATAGAGTAGATGGTAAGGCCAAGCCCAAATGGGAATATCCAATAATAGTATTTGACAAGCTGCGGTGAATTGCCGCCGAATTTCCTGATGATAATATCCTTAAAGCACAG
>CAZKPH010000285.1:0-3463 GCA_964554605.1 uncultured Ferruginibacter sp. | reverse complement strand
GGCTGACCTGAATGCTTTCACATTAAACAGCGCAATGAGTATGGTGGCCGGTACTGCTCGCAGTATGGGGCTTACCGTTGATGGCAAGGCGCCTTGGGAAAATTAATTTTATCACCTTAAATATTAAATGACAATGATCACTAAAAAAAGAAAGGTAGCCGATGCTAAGGTTGATAAAAACAAATTATACTCCCTTAAAGAAGCGTCTGCTCTGGTTAAAGAAATTAATTGCACAAAATTCGATAGTTCTGTTGACCTGCATATAAAGCTGGGTGTAGATCCCAAAAAAGCCGATCAGGCTATACGTGGCACAGTATCGCTGCCGCATGGCACCGGTAAAACGAAAAGGGTATTGGTACTTTGTACACCTGACAAGGAGGATTCTGCAAAAAGCGCAGGCGCTGATCATGTTGGGCTTGATGAATTTATTACTAAAATAGAAGGTGGTTGGACAGATGTTGATGTAATCATTGCCACACCATCTGTAATGCCTAAAATTGGTAAGCTGGGTAAAATACTAGGGCCACGTAACCTTATGCCTAATCCGAAGACAGGTACCGTTACTAATGATGTTGCAGCCGCAGTGAATGAAGTGAAGGGTGGTAAGATCGCTTTCAAAGTGGATAAAGTGGGTATCATTCATGCTTCCATTGGCCGTGTTAGTTTCAGCGCTGATAAGATTGCTGAAAACAGCCAGGAACTGATTAATGCGCTGGTGAAATTGAAGCCCTCATCCTCTAAAGGTACTTACCTGAAAGGAGTAAGTATGGCTACAACAATGAGCCCCGGTATTATTATCGATACCAAATCAGTACAACATTAATAACCTCAGGACGCATAATTATCAGCGTTTGACAAAATATTTGTTATGACTAAACAGGAAAAAAACGACGTAATAGAAGTACTGAAGAATAAATTTTCTCAGTATAATAATTTCTACGTTACCGATACAGAGAGCTTAACGGTTGCTCAGGTAAACCAGTTGCGCAGGCATTGTTTCAACAAACAGGTTGAAATGCGTGTTGCAAAAAATACTCTTATCAGAAAAGCACTTGAAAGCATCGATGCTGAAAAATATGCTGGTGTGTACGATTCCCTTCATAAGGTGACAGCCTTGATGTTTTGTGAGAATCCGAAAGAACCGGCGCTTATCATCAGCGGTTTCCGTAAGGACAGTAAAGGAGAAAAGCCAGTGTTAAAAGCAGCATTCATCAATGGTGATGTATTTGTTGGCGATAATCAACTGGTGGCACTTACTAAGATCAAAACCAAGAATGAACTTATTGGTGAGGTTATTGGGTTGCTCCAGTCTCCGATACAACGTGTTATTGGAGCTTTGCAAAATAAAGACGCAACTGCCGAACCCGTTGCTGCTGAATAATAAAAGCTTTGATAGTTTCTACATAAAAAAATCTCCTTTATGTAAGAAAATGAAATATTTCCCCGAAGGGGGAAAGGAGATAATAAACAAATTTTTTTAAACCTTCCGCCGGAGTGAAAACATTGAAGGCGGAAAAAATTTCAACATTATGGCAGACATTAAAACATTAGCGGAAAGCTTAGTAAATTTAACTGTAAAAGAAGTACAGGAATTAGCAGAATTGCTGAAAACAGAATATGGTATTGAACCTGCTGCTGCTGCTGTGGTAGTTAGCGGAGATGCTGGCGGAGCTGCTGCTGCTGCCGAAGAAAAAACGTCTTTCAATGTTATTCTGAAGAGCGGGGGTGCTAATAAACTGGCTGTAGTTAAGATCGTTAAAGAATTGACCGGCTTAGGATTGAAAGAAGCAAAAGACCTCGTAGACGGTGCTCCGAAACCTGTTAAAGAAGGTGTGGACAAAGTTTCTGCAGAAGAATTGAAAGCAAAACTGACTGAAGCAGGAGCTGAAGTAGAAATTGCTTAATTTTTTTCTAAAATAGTACTTATAGATGCCCGGAGATTTTCCGGGCATTTTTATTTGGCCGGATATGTGTATTTGCCTGGTAAATACCCTTTTGTGGTATATTTTACCCTATATAGTTGTTTTTTTGTAACAAAAACATAAAAATGGTTATTTCTTACCTGTTTTTCAAAAATAAATATTACCTTTGCCGTCCTTAATTTTAGGGTTATTGGGATTAATTTTGTACATTTCCCTGATATTAGGAACCTTCTCACAGTATTAAAACGTTTTAATTACAATATGTCTGTAACAAAATCACCAGCTGCAAAGCGTATCAATTTCGGAAAAGTTGAAAACCTTGCAGAACAACCCGATTTGCTCGGAATTCAGATTCAATCATTTAAAGACTTTTTCCAATTAGAAACTACTCCGGATAAGCGTAAAAATGAAGGTCTGTTTCGTGTGTTCAAGGAGAATTTCCCTATTACTGACACCCGCAACATCTTTGTCCTGGAGTTTTTGGATTATTTTGTTGATCCGCCCCGTTACACTATTGAGGAATGTATTGAACGTGGCCTTACTTACGCTGTGCCTTTGAAAGCAAAATTGAGGTTAAGTTGTAATGACGAAGAACATGTTGATTTTCAGACAATTGTTCAAGATGTTTTTTTGGGAAATATTCCCTATATGACACCCCGGGGTACGTTTGTTATCAATGGGGCGGAGCGGGTTGTGGTCTCTCAGTTACATCGTTCTCCTGGTGTTTTCTTTGGTCAATCCATTCACCCGAATGGAACTAAAATATATTCTGCACGGGTGATTCCGTTTAAGGGTGCCTGGATGGAATTTGCTACGGATATCAATAATGTGATGTATGCTTATATTGATCGTAAGAAAAAATTCCCTGTAACCACATTGTTGCGTTCTATCGGCTTTGAAACAGATAAGGATATTTTGGAATTGTTCGGGATGGCCGATGAGGTAAAAGTTGATAAAAAAGCGTTGCAAAAGTATATAGGAAAAAGATTAGCAGCCCGCGTACTTCGTACTTGGGTAGAAGACTTTGTAGATGAAGACACCGGTGAAGTGGTAAGTATTGAGCGTAATGAGATTGTGTTAGAACGCGACACTATTCTCGACGAAGAAAATATGCAGATGATTCTGGATATGGATGTAAAAAGTATTTTTATCCAGAAAGAAGAGGTGAGTGGGGACTATGCTATTATTTACAATACGTTGAATAAAGATACTTCCAATAGTGAATTGGAGGCCGTACAACATATTTATCGCCAATTGAGAGGTGCGGATGCTCCAGATAATGAAACTGCCCGTGGTATTATTGATAAGCTTTTCTTTAGCGATAAGCGTTACGATCTTGGCGAAGTGGGCCGTTACAAAATCAATCGCCGTCTGGGTTTGAATTTCCCTATAGAAAAAAAGGTATTAACCAAAGACGATATTATTTCTATTATCCGCACATTGGTACAATTAACCAATGGCAAGAGCGAAGTTGATGATATCGATCACCTGAGTAACCGTAGAGTACGTACGGTTGGTGAACAATTATACGCTCAGTTCGG
>CAZKPH010000284.1:0-3466 GCA_964554605.1 uncultured Ferruginibacter sp. | reverse complement strand
TTACAGGAACGGCTGCCCAATAACAGAGAAGATGAATTAAAGATAGCTGCAGGGGAACAGAGCAAGATTACGCAGATACGGCTGAAAAAATTACTGAATGAGTAAATATTAATGGCAAAATAATTTTAAATTGGAATTGGTAAACCCTTAAATATTAAACTAGTGAGCCAGGTTACTACACATATCTTAGATACAAGTACAGGTAAGCCCGCAGAAGGGATTTCCATTTCATTGTACCAATTACTTGGAGATAAATGGTTGAAACTGGCTGATGGGGTTACAAATGCAGATGGCCGAATTTCCGATCTGTTGAAAACCGGGGTTATGCCTGCGCCTGGGGCGTATAAGCTGTATTTTGAGGTGCAGCCTTATTTTAAACGGCAGGGCATACAGGCATTTTATCCGTTTGTAGAGATCGTTTTTACAATCACAGCGGCAGAGCATTATCATGTTCCATTACTGTTAAACCCTTTTGGATACAGTACTTACAGAGGTTCCTGAAATAACTAAAACATACTAAACAGATGAAATTTTCTATTGAAGATGAACAGAAGCAGCGCCTTCTGAAAACATTAAGTATTGCTAATTTGGAATTTCAAAAAAAATACCCCGGCGACAGGCCTGACAGGCAGCCTGTACATACTGTATATGGAGGCGCCAACCTGTTTAAATCAGATACCACACAGAAGATGGGGGAAATAGCTTTGCGCAATTTAAAAGCCTATGCTCCCAATTTTGTTGTACTGGCAAAAGTGCTGCAACTGGAAGGTCATCAACATCTTCCGGTACTCGAAAAAGATATTGAACTGCTGTCCAGGAAACTGGATATCTTGTCTGAAACAGACAGAAGGGCTGAAGCAGCATGGCTTTCTTACACGGTGTATAATAAGATTATCAGGAAATTGCAGGCCGAGGCAGTAGAGGATTTTCGAATAGATTTTGAAGACGGCTTCGGGAACAGGCCGGATGATGAAGAAGATGCTACTGCAGTGAAAGCTGCAACGGAACTGGCATTGGGTATGCATCAGAAAACAATTTCTCCTTTTATTGGTATACGTGTAAAGCCTTTTACAGAAGACCTTAAATTCAGAGGAGTGCGTACATTGGATATTTTTCTAACCACATTACTCGAAAAAACAAATGGAGTACTACCGGATAATTTTGTAATAATGCTCCCTAAAGTAACGATTCCCGAGCAGGTTACTGCAATGGTTCGTTTCCTTGAAATAATTGAGCAAAAGTTCGGATTGGCTTCCGGTTCACTGAAAATGGAAACTATGGTGGAAGCAACCCAGATCATAATGGATGACGAAGGCAGAAACCCATTGATGAGGATCATTAAAGCAGGAGAAGGTAGATTGATTGCTGCGCATTTCGGAACGTACGATTATACAGCTTCCTGCGGAATAACGGCAAAGTATCAGACAATGTCGCATAGTGTATGCGATTTTGCCCACCATGTTACGAAGGTAGCATTGGCACATACCGGTATCTGGATTAGTGACGGCGCTACAAATGTGATGCCTATCGGCCCTCACCGTGGAGACGAATTAACATTTGAACAGATGAATGAAAACAGGGAAGCGGTTCACAGAGGGTGGCGGATCGGCTATAACCATACAATGCATTCGCTTATCAATGGGATGTACCAGGGATGGGACCTGAACCCCGCTCAATTACCTATGCGTTATGCCGCTACCTACAATTTTTTCCTGAGCAGTATGGACGATGCTGTCAGCAGGCTTCGGATATTTGTTGAAAGAGCTGCTATTTCTACTTTGACAGGGGATATTTTTGACGATGCCGCTACAGGCCAGGGCCTGCTTAATTTTTTCTTAAAAGCAATGAATTGCGGGGCTATCTCCGAAGAGGAAGTATTGGCAACAGGCCTCACAATTGATGAAATCCGAAGCCGGTCATTTTATAAAATACTGGAAGGCAGGCGAAATAGAAAATAAACATTAATACTTATTGATTGATATCATTTATTCTAAATAACAAGGATATTTCAACGGCACTGCCACCGGCAACTTTGTTGCTGGACTTTATCCGCTACAACAGGCATCTTACCGGTACCAAGATAGGCTGCCGTGAGGGGGATTGCGGTGCTTGTACCATAATGGTAGGAGAGTTGATAGATGGTGAGATGGAATATCATACTGCTACCTCCTGCCTGATGCCGATCGGGAATGCTAATGGAAAGCACATAGTAACGGTAGAGGGAATAAATATGGATGGGCTTGGCTTTGTTCAGCAGTCTTTTGCGGAAGAAGGGGCCACGCAATGTGGCTTTTGTACACCTGGTTTTATAATGTCCCTTACAGGTTTTTGTTTAAATAGAATGGCAATGCATGAAGTGCCCCCGAAAGAATTTGTAAGCGGCAATATTTGCCGTTGTACAGGATATAAATCGATAGAACGTGCAGCCGAGAAGGTTGGCAGAAAATTACAAACCCGCACAGGTACTGATATAATAAGTTTTGCTATCGAGAATAAAATGGTTCCCGGATATTTTTCCACAATTGCAGACAGGCTCTTGGAGAAAGCCCATGAGGTTGCGGAAAGAAGGCAAAAAAAAGTCGAACGTAAAAAATTTGTTGGAGGAGGTACAGACTTGTATGTTCAGCAACACGATTCTATTGTAAATGAAGACGTGGAATTAATGCTGGATAAGCATCATCTGAATGGGATACAGGTGGAAAATGGTATTTGCACGTTGGGTGCCTCTGTAACAGTGGCCGATTTGGGGGCTTCCAAAATTATTCAAAGGCATATACCGGAAATACGCAACTATATCAAATTAGTATCATCTACACAGATACGCAATATGGCTACTATTGCCGGTAACTTTGTAAATGCTTCCCCGATAGGGGATTTTAGTATTTTCTTTTTGGTATTAAATGCAATCCTCCGATTGGAAGGTGGGGAAATAAAAAGAGATGTTCCTCTTCGTGATTTTTACAAAGGGTATAAACTCCTGAATAAAACCCCTGAAGAGCATATTGAAAAGATTTCTTTCATGCTGCCCGTGGAGGGTACGTATTTCAATTTTGAGAAAGTGTCCAAGCGTACGCATCTTGATATCGCAAGTGTAAATTCTGCCATACAATTGAAAGTAACTGGGAATATAATTGCTGATGCAGGCCTGTCGGCTGGCGGAGTGTCCCCCGTTCCTAAATTTTTAAAGGAAAGCTCACTATTCCTGCTGGGGAAGGAAGTAGTTCCTGAGGTAATAAAAGAATTAATGCCGATTATACAATCGGAGATATCTCCAATTACTGATACCCGGGGCACGGAATTATACAAAAGGCTCTTACTGTCGCAATTGGTTAAAGCTCATTTTATAAAATTATTTCCGGATTTAGATCCGGCACTTATATTAAATATCCGGCATGCGTAATATTGATTCCTATACACATACACGTGGCGAATCGGTTTATCTGGATGATATGCCGGTTATAAGCGG
>CAZKPH010000283.1:0-3469 GCA_964554605.1 uncultured Ferruginibacter sp. | reverse complement strand
GAATTGTTTGAGAATGAGGAGTTCAACGCCTATTTTGATAATAACTCGCATTGGCTCATTCCCTATGCCGTATTTTGTTTCCTAAGAGATAAATATAAGACATCTGATTACAACCGTTGGGGGGCTAACAGTGTTTATGATGAAGCAGAAGTAAAAAAACTGGCTTCTCCTGCCTCAAAGAATTATAAAGAAATCGCTTTCCATTTTTATATTCAATATCACTTACATGCGCAACTAAAAGATGCTACAGCCTATGCGCATCTGAATGGTATTGTAGTGAAGGGTGACCTGCCTATTGGTATATACCGTTACAGTTGCGATGCATGGATGGCCCCGGATTTGTATAATATGAATGCTCAGGCAGGGGCTCCTCCGGATGATTTTGCTATTAAGGGGCAAAACTGGGGGTTCCCAACCTATAATTGGAAAAAAATGCAGGAAGATGGATTCGCATGGTGGCGGCAACGTTTTGAGCAAATGAGCCGTTATTTTGATGCATTTCGTATAGACCATATACTTGGTTTTTTCAGGATATGGAGTATTCCTATGGATGCTGTTGAGGGGGTTATGGGTAAATTTGTCCCGGCAATTCCTGTTCATATCAGTGAATTCCATCAGAACTGGATATCCTTTGATTATCATCGGTATTGCCGGCCATATATCAATGACATTGTCCTGCATGAAATTTTCGGTGACGATACCGGCTATGCTAAACAACATTTTTTCAGTTATAATTCCGGTAACTGGGAATTGAATGAGGCCTTTAATACGCAACGAAAGGTAGAGGCGTATTTTAATAATCAGGAATCATCTGCGTTTAATGATAAAATAAAATATGGTTTGTTTGATGTGATAAGTAATATTATACTTATAGAAGAAGAGGGTTCGAGCCAACAACAATTCCATTTCAGGATTAATGCAGACCGCACTATATCGTTCCGTCATTTGGATGACTATACAAAGAGTAAACTCAAAGACCTGTATATAAATTATTTTTATAGCAGGCAGGATGATTTCTGGAAGAAAGAAGCTATGCAAAAGTTACCTGCTTTGAAACGAAGTACCAATATGCTTGTATGTGGGGAAGACCTGGGTATGGTACCACAATGCGTTCCGGATGTGATGAATCAGCTAGGTATGCTGAGCCTTGAGATTCAGCGTATGCCTAAAGACCCGAAAAAAGAATTTTTTCATCCTGCGGATGCCCCTTATCTTTCTGTGGTTACACCTTCTACTCACGATATGAGTACGATACGGGGTTGGTGGGAGGAGGATTATGGCAAAACACAACGCTTCTATAATATCATGATGGGGCATTGGGGTGGCGCACCATATTTCTGCGAGCCATGGGTAAATAAAGAAATTTTGATTCAGCATTTATACTCACCGGCAATGTGGAGTATTTTTCAATTGCAGGATATATTAGGCATCAGTGGCAAACTCCGCCGCGATAATCCTAATGAGGAACGGATCAATATCCCGGCAGACCCGAAGCATTACTGGCGTTACAGAATGCACATCAGTCTTGAGGATCTCATTGATGAAAAAGAATTTAATGATGAAATCCGCGAGTATGTGAGAATGAGTGGGCGTTAATAATTAATTATTGCAAGAAAATTAAGCAGCCGCAAGGCTGCTTTTTTCATCCCCAACGGCATACGGAATGTAATAAATGGGCTATCTTCATTCCGCAAAAAACTAAGGATGTGAAGGTGTCATATAAAAAATATAATCTTCCTTTTATCTACCCCTTTACTATTTCAAAAGGGACAAAAACGCATCAGCCTACACTTATTATTCAGTTGGAGTTTGCCGGCTGTATTGGTTATGGGGAGGCACCTGCCATTAGTTATTACAATATCACCGTAGATAAGATGGCAGAAGATATCGAACGAAAGAAAATATTCCTGGAAAAATTTTCTTTCTCAGATCCGGAGCGCTACTGGCATTACCTGCATCATCTTTTCCCGGACAATCCCTTCCTGGTTTGTGCATTGGATATGGCCGGATGGGATTTATATGGGAAATTAAAGCGGAAGTCTCTTCGCCATATCTGGGGTATAGATGCATTACAAAGCCCTGTCACAGATTATACGATCGGGATTGATTCGGCAGAGAAGATGGTAAGTAAAATGCAGTCGAAACCCTGGCCGGTTTATAAGGTGAAAGTAGGCGTAGAAAAGGATGTTGAGATGGTGGCTGTTTTGCGAAAATATACAGATGCAAAAATACGTGTGGATGCAAATGGAGGATGGAGCCTAAAGGATGCATTGGACAAAATTCCGGTACTGAAAGAGTTGGGCGTTGAACTGGTGGAGCAGCCATTGGCAAAAGAGGACCAGGAGGGAATGAAGATATTGTATGAAAAGTCCAACTTGCCCTTGTTTGCAGATGAATCTTGCGTTTCCGAAAATGATGTAGGGAAATGTGCCGGTTATTTCCATGGGATAAATATCAAACTGACCAAATGCAGTGGGCTCACTCCTGCACGCCGTATGATCGAGAAAGCGAAAGCATTGGGCCTGAAAATAATGCTGGGATGCATGAACGAAACAACGGTTGGGGCTTCTGCATTGGCCCAATTGGCACCTCTTTGTGACTATCTTGATAATGATGGTACGTTATTGCTTGCTGAAAATATAGGGAGGGGGATTCGTATTGAAAAAGGGAACCTTATATATGCGGATATTCCAGGATGTGGAGTGGTTATAGAGTAATAATAAAATTTTTTTTGGTAAAATAATTAATCAACATTTACTTTGCACTACCAATGAAGCAAAATTTACATATACATCATCACCATTTTTTACCGTAAAGGGTAAGCTGTGTTGATATGTATAGTGGAACATATTCAGAAAGAGCTTACTTAATCGGTAGGCTCTTTTTTATTGTTCAGATGTAAGATGATAAAAAATAAAATGAAAATAAATATTTGATAAGCAAATTTTAAAACATTAAAATTAAACATAGACATGTTAAAGATCGCAATCCAGAAATCAGGCAGGCTTAACGAAGATTCCATCAAATTATTAAAGGAATGTGGAATTGAACTGAATAATGGTAATAAACAATTGAAAGCGACAGCTTTTAACTTCCCGGTAGAGGTCTATTTTTTCAGGGATGATGATATTCCACAATATGTTTACGATGGAGTGGCTGATATTGGCTTTGTCGGAGAAAACGTTTTCCTGGAAAAGAATAAATCCGTAGATCTTGTTTACAGGCTTGGTTTTGGGAAGTGCCGATTGAGTATAGCTATACCCAAAGACAAGGAATATAACGGGAATAAAGATCTGAGCGGTTTGAAGATCGCAACAACCTATTCCGGGATATTGCAGCAATATCTTTCCGAAAACAGCATTGATGCCGAAATACATGAAATCAGTGGTTCTGTTGAAATAGCCCCGGGTATTGGCCTTGCAGATGCGATTTGTGATTTAGTCAGCAGTGGAAGCACCTTGTTTACCAA
>CAZKPH010000282.1:0-3481 GCA_964554605.1 uncultured Ferruginibacter sp. | reverse complement strand
CCCGCAATATGTGGGAAGTAGGTGTATCAGGCGGTATGACCACTATCAGTGGTGACGTTCCGGCAGTTCTTCCTACATTTGGCTTCGCTGCCCATGTAAGAAAGGCTTTCGGTTATGTATTCTCTTTGAGATTACAGTATGTTAACGGTATTTCAAAAGGCCAGCATTGGCTTCCTGCTTACAACTTCGCTAAGAATACTGCTTGGCATAGTTATTATGCTGCTCCTGTAAGAACTGCAACCGATTGGACTCTTGAGGCTCCGACGAAAGCAGGGTACAATGGTAAAAATATTGTTTACTACAACTACAAGACTCATTTACAAGACTTAGGCCTTCAGGGTATTGTAACATTGAACAATATCCGTTTCCACAAACAAAGGACTGCTCTTAACATTTATGGTGGTGCTGGTATCGGCGCTACGTTATATCATTGTAAAATCAATGCACTGAATGGTGACAAAGTTGTTGACTATTCCGCTGTTACTATCGGTACACATTCTTCCAGAAAAGAAACTATTAAGCAAATCAAAGCTTTGCAAGACAAAACTTATGAAACTGAAGCTGAAAACCATGGTTCCCGCCGCCCCAAAATTGGCGATTATACAGTTAAACCTTCCGGTACTGTGTTAATGGGAATCGCTTACAGGTTAGGGAAGAGAGTTAATATAGCTCTTGAAGACCGCCACACATTCGTAAAAGATGATTTACTGGATGGGCAACGTTGGCAGGAACAAGCTTACGGCGATGCCGTAATGACTCGTGATTTCGATTCTTGGAACTACCTGTCTTTAGGCGTTAATTTCAATCTGGGTGCAAAATCAGTTGAACCTCTTTGGTGGCTGAACCCATTGGATTATGCTTACAGCGAACTAAACAATCCCAAACATATCAAACTGCCTAAACCTACATTTGACGATGCAGATGGTGACGGTGTCCTTGACCAGTTAGACAGAGAACCCAATACACCTGCCGGTTGCGCAGTTGATACACATGGTGTAACGAAAGATACAGATGGTGACGGTGTTCCAGATTGTAAGGATAAGCAACTTATCACTCCTACCGAATGTCAACCTGTTGACGCTGACGGTGTTGGTAAATGCCCGGATCCTGCATGTTGTAAAGAACCAAAAGTTGTGCCTCCTCCTGCATGCCCTGCTGATTATCCTAGTGTTTCTTTCAAAGGTGTTAGTGCTAGCCTGACCGCTGATGCTAAATCTTTATTGACAACAGTTGCTGGTAAATTAAAAGCTAATCCTACTTGTACAATTACAATCACAGGCCATTCTGGCCCGTCTAAGGCTGCTCAGGCTGTATGTGCTAAGAGAAATGATGCTATCAAAGCTTTCTTGGTTGAAGCTTCTGGTATCAGTGCAGACAGAGTAACTTTTGATTGTGTTGTTGGTGAAGGTGATGCCAATACTGTTGACATCAAGGGTAACTAATATAAGTCGCTGACTTATAAATTAAAAAGTTTATTCACTTTTTGCTCAATAATAGCCCTCCTGATTTTTCGGGAGGGCTTTTTTATATTATTTACTTTTGTGGTATATTATTCTGTGTGGAAAAATACTGTATTTACGGCTTTAGGGAAAACTTAACGCTATCTTTTTGGATATCTTATATTTTCGGGTGATTTTTGGTATATTTCCATTAATTTTGCATTCCTTTATGAGAATTTCTTTCAGCGTTCTGGCTTCGATTATATTTCTGTCTTTACTTGCTACAGGATGTAGCAGGTTCTCCAGGGTACTAAAAAGTAAAGACATGGAATATAAATTGAAGATGGCCGATAAATATTATGTAGAAAAAAAATACAGGTTCGCTCAGGAATTGTATGAGGAATTGTACCCTGTATATAAAGGAACAGATAAGTTTGAGGAAATCTATTTTAAAGATGCTTATTGTTTCTATTATCAGGAAAATTTTAGGGATGCAGAAAATTTCTTTAAGGGCTTTTTAGAGGTTTTTCCAAACAGTACAAAAGCCGAAGAGGTAGATTTTATGCATGCATATTGTTTTTACAAACAGTCGCCGAAAGTAGAGTTGGATCAAAGCAATACTACAAAGGCAATAGGGATGATGCAGACTTTTATTAATACGCATCCGGGTTCTTCAAGAATACAAGCTGCTACAGAGGTGATAGATAAATGCAGGGCTAAATTAGAAATGAAAGCTCTGAGGGCTGCAGAATTGTATTACAAAGTAGGACAATACCGGGCTGCTGCTTTGGCTTATGAAGACCTGCTTAATACTTATCCGGAATCGTTTAAAGGAGATGAATATAAGTATAGGATCGTTAAGTCATATTACATGTTTGCAAAACTGAGTGTGGTAGAAAAGCAGATTGAGCGATATGAAAAAGTAATTACGGAATATGACGATTTTCTAGACCGGTATCCCGATAGTAAGTTATTGAAGGAAGCATTAGTATATAAAAATTTAAGTTTAAATAATATTAAAGAGATACAAAATGAGCAAACTCAGACGTCAACTCAGCTCTAGTACTACCAATGTGGTTGAACCTAAAAATCTTGCTGATCTTAAGGCAAAAACAGGAAACCTCTACGAGTCAATAGCTATAATTGCCAAGCGTGCAAACCAGATCAATATTTCCATAAAGGAAGAATTGCACAATAAATTGGAAGAGTTTGCAAGCCATACGGATAGCCTGGAAGAAATCCATGAAAATAAGGAACAGATAGAGATTTCAAAGGCATACGAGAGAATGCCTAACCCGGCTTTATTATCTACACAGGAATTTATTGATGATAAAGTTTACTTCCGTAAAAATGATGAAGACCTTTTCAGTTGATTTCTTTTTAATTTTAGCGTTAATTTCAGATAAGAAGTTATAATTTTATTCCCGTCTATTCATCGTAGGCGGTTTTTTTATGTTGAAGGATAAAAAAATACTGATTGGTATAACCGGGAGTATTGCTGCATATAAGATTGCTGCACTTGTAAGGCTGCTGATTCGTGAAGGGGCCGAAGTGAAGATTATTATGACCCCCGCCGCAAAGGATTTTATTACTTCGCTCACACTCTCTACTTTATCAAAGAACAAAGTATACATGGACTTTGTATCGGATGATTCATGGTCTAACCATGTTATGTTAGGGCATTGGGCAGACGTCATGCTTATTGCCCCTTTGAGTTGTAACACCCTGGCCAAGATGGCCAATGGTATTTGTGATAACCTGTTATTAGCAGTATATCTTTCTGCTACTACACCTGTTGTCGCCGCACCGGCAATGGACGAAGATATGTGGCACCACCCCTCAACAAAAACAAATTTAGATAAAATAACATCTTTTGGAAATCATATAATACCTGTAGCGAGTGGCGAACTTGCCAGTGGCCTTATCGGCGAAGGCAGAATGGCCGAGCCGGAAACCATATTGAAATGGCTGCAGGATTTTTTTTTTTGATTCAGGAAAACTGAAAGGCAAAAAAGCCTTGGTTACAGCAGGGCCTACGTATG
>CAZKPH010000281.1:0-3496 GCA_964554605.1 uncultured Ferruginibacter sp. | reverse complement strand
ACGGCTTGCATAAAGAACTTATCAGAATGGTAGGCCGTATGCGTTTCCGTTCTTCGTATGGGCAAAACTTATTGATGCACAGCCGGGAAACAGCTAACCTTTGTGCCATAATGGCCTCAGAATTAGGGCTAAATCCGAAATTGGCAAAGCGTGCCGGACTTTTGCATGATATCGGTAAAGTCCCAGACGAAGAAACTGAACTCAGCCATGCATTATTGGGAGCAAAACTTGCCGAAAAATATGGAGAAAATCCTGCTGTTGTTAATGCAATAGGAGCCCACCACGATGAAATGGAAATGCAATATGTCATCTCTCCTATCGTTCAGGCTTGTGATGCCATTAGCGGCGCAAGGCCCGGTGCCAGGAGAGAGATTATGCAGCAATATATTCAAAGGATCAAAGACCTTGAAAACCTGGCGCAGGCCTACCAGGGTGTAGAAAAGGCCTATGCTATCCAGGCCGGAAGGGAACTCAGGGTTATTGTAGAAGCTGATAAAGTTAGCGATAATGATAGCGATAAATTAAGCTTTGAAATTGCCCAAAAAATTCAGACCGAAATGACATTCCCCGGACAAATAAAAGTGACTGTTATCAGGGAGAAAAGAGCCGTGAATATAGCCCGATAAATTAAAAAAATTAAATAAAAAAGCTGTGGTAGCCTGTTTATCACAGCTTTTTTGTTCCGGCAGGTTAGCGTTAACAAGATTTGCAGGTGCCAATTCAAAAAAAATGGGGGCCTTACTTCACAAATCCAAAATTTAGCACTACCTTTGCCGTCCGTTAAAAACCAAGATTATGAACGCAGTAGCATTTGTACACGAACAATTAACATCTAAAATTAATATCCCTTCATTCAAGGCTGGTGATAATATTACTGTTAACTATAAGATTATTGAAGGTAATAAAGAACGTATCCAAAGTTTCAAGGGCGATGTTATCAAGCGCCAGGGAACAGGTGCTACCGCTACCTTTACAGTAAGGAAAATAAGTGATGGGGTTGGCGTTGAACGTTTATTCCCGGTTTATTCTCCTAATATCGAAAGCATTGTGTTGAATAAAGTAGGTAAAGTACGCAGAGCCAAACTCTTTTACCTGCGTAGCAGAAGTGGTAAGAGTGCCCGTATCCAGGAAAAAAGGATTGCTGTTGTTACCGGCAAAAACTAATTCAAACAAATAATCATCTTAAAAAGCGGGAACCAAAAGGTTTCCGCTTTTTGGTGTATATACCCCATCTTGCCTGGCACAGATTTTGCCCTTTTTTCATAGATTAATCCCAAATTTCTGCCCGAACTTCTTATTCGATCCCGTACCAAAAATTTATAATAATGAAAAAGATAATTTTGCTTGTAATATTCTTTAGTATAATTGCCACGTTTTTTTCCTGTGCCAGAGGCATTACACCATACGAAGCGGCTAATGGGAAAGCCAAATGCAACAGGTATATTAAATAAATAACTGGTTAGCAGCAAGAGATATACACTAACAATGCTTTAACGTAATATTCTTTGCAAACATTGAATAATACTCATTTTTAAATTACCTTTGCAGAAATTTAATCTATGGCACTTACATCATTTTTTCCTGTTTTTTTACTAGCAATGCCGGGCGGATCTGAATGGATACTGATTTTGCTCGCTATATTGTTATTATTTGGCGGAAAGAAAATACCTGAATTAATGAAGGGGCTGGGAAAGGGTATAAGAGAATTTAAAGATGCAAAAGATAATGTAAAATCTGAGATTGAAGAAGGCATGAAGGAAAAAGACAAAGATGAGGAAATCAGGCAGTTACGCCAGCAATTGCAACAAACGCAGCAGAAACAGGAACTTCCTAAATAAATAATTTTACCCGCTATTTCCAACGGCTGAAGTCATTTAACCTACAATGGTTAAGTCATTTCAGCCGTTTGGTTTTGATGTGGGGTAAGTGCTGGATATTTTTATTCTTTTCTACTCATTTAGCCAGATAAGTTAACTTTGCAATACAAAATGAATCGGCAAAAAATACAATCCGTATTTTTCTGTAAATGAAAATTTTATTTACCATATCTGTCTTTATTATATCAGGACTGGGAATTTATGCCAGGCCAAATTCCAATGCGATAACTCAGGCAGGACAAGCCAATACCAATTTTATCAATCCGCCATTTTCCCAAAAAGATACTTCTGTAGAAGACCTTGCAAAGGAAAATACATATATAGAAGAAGTAATTAAATCGAGGTCAACCCCTAGAAAAGAGCGTGTACAGTATTTCAATCAGATAACACGTTATGGATTTAAGAACTTATTTTCAAACCTAAGCTATAACCCTTCCATGCCCTATATTTCGCAAATAAACCCACAAGCAGAAATATTTGTGCAAGATTATATGAGAGTACATGGTTCCCATTTACAAAAAATGAAAAACTGGGGGCAACCCTATTTTCTTTTTATCGAAAATATCCTTCAGCAATACGGGCTCCCGAAAGAGTTGAAATACATCGCTGTTATAGAATCCAATTTGAGTACAAGCGCCACAAGTAGCGCCGGTGCCGGTGGCCCATGGCAATTTATGCCCTATACGGCACGCCAATACGGGTTGATGGTTAATGATTACATCGATGAAAGGAGGGATTACCTGAAAAGTACACATGCTGCTGCCCGGTACCTGCTTACACTCTATCACGATCTTCACGACTGGTTGCTTGTGATGGCTGCTTACAACGGTGGGTCAGGACGCGTATACAACGCTATTAAACGTAGCGGAAGCAGGAATTTTTGGAATCTGCAATACTATCTTCCCGAAGAATCGAGGACATATGTTAAACGATTTATCGCAACTCATTATATTATGGAAGGTTGTGGAGGAATCACAACTTTTGCAACCGGAGAATCCGAAAACTTCTTTGACCAGGCATCCAGCCGTACTGTCTATGGAAACAATAATACGTTACGCAATAACCCATACAATACCCTTCCGGACACAACTTCGTTAGAAATAGAAGTTATACCTATCAGCGGCAAATTCAACTCCCTCATTATTGCTAAGAACATCTCTATGGATATCATCCAATTCAACCGTTACAACCCGAATTTTGATGTTCAACTTGCCAGTACCGGCAATACAGAACTAAGATTGCCTCCAGAAAAAATGCAGTTGTTTATTGCCAATAAATATGCAATACTAAATGAAAGTGTTTATATGCTGTTAAACGATACTAACATTCCCGATAACAGCAAAACAACTTATCCCAAAAACAAAAAAAATAATAAATAAGCTGGCCGGAAGCATTAAAAAGAAATGTTAAGAATCCTTATATCGCAGCTTCCATAATAATTTTTACTTAAACTTTCACATTGTATTGCCATCTATACTTACGGAAACTATTAAATTTACCACACACTCAACAATTAATTTTATGAAACTCTCTAAATTATTTTTGCTTCTTACGGGAATGCTTTTGATGGGTTTCTTATCCCACGCCCAATCTGAACAGGATAAACTTAACCTTCCGGG
>CAZKPH010000280.1:0-3511 GCA_964554605.1 uncultured Ferruginibacter sp. | reverse complement strand
TATGGCTGCTGTCTTTTGTATAAGGCTCGCCTTCGATATCCATTACCATATTCTCCACCGGGCCGTTGAGGCGCATTTTAGCCTTGCCTATGACTTTTCCGTAAAACTGGTTGTTGTCTTTCTTTGTTGTATTTAGTACCAGTAGGCGGGGGGATTCGAACCGGATATTGTCGAATTGGAAATCATTGAAAAAACGGTGGTATATCTTGCCGCTTAGTGTGCCTGTATGGTTGAGAGAGTCTTTCAGTTGAATGCTTCCCAGGTCAATTTCCCCGGGATTAAAAATGATTGACTCGTTGCGAAAAGCATACCTGCATTGCGTATATTTTACCGTCATAGCCCCTTCAGTAATATTAGCAGTGCCGGTAAGGGAAAGGTTATTGATATTGCCGGATACTTTCAGATCATTCGTATTGACATTCCCGTTGATATTGTCGAATATATCGCCAAGATAATTATTCAATATCGCAAGGTTGAAATTTTCGGTATTAAATGATATGTCTGTTTGGTTAGCAGTAGTATCTTCTGTGCTAAAACGCCCGTCGATATTGAATTTATTAACAGGATTGTCCGATGATGCCGAGAATCTTATTATACCGGACGAAGCCGAATAATTCCCTTTGCTGGTAACGGTACCGATAGAGTCATCTTCCAGTTGAAAATCTTCGGCCCTGAGTTCGTATTCCACAAGTGGTTTTGCAAACGGATTTTCTATACGGGCACTTCCTGTTACCAGGCCTTCCAAATGCGGGTTTTTGAAAATGAAAGGAGTAATATCATCAATACTTACTTTTTCGAGCCCAATCATAATATCATTGCTGTTGAATAATTCAGAAGGTTCTGTTGATATTGTTATTTGTTGGTTGCCCTGTACGATCCTGATTTCATTAGCCATAACCTGCGAAGTAGTCATTGTCAGTTCTCCATCCTTTTCGATTTCCCATTTTTTGTCGTTTACGATAAACGACGAGGGAAAGAAATGGACTTTTACCCCATTCGCCATTGTTTGTACTTCCGCATTCAGCGAGGCGTTCCCTAATGTCTGGCTGGCGCTCGTGTTAATACTGATATGAGAGATGTCGTTCCGGGTATTTAGTTGAAGCTTTGTTAAGGGAAAATGAAGGCTGTCATTGACTACAATATCATCTGCATAAACAATTGCTGCAAGAGAATCCATATTGCCTTTACCATTCAGTGTAATATTGTTGAATCTTTTTTTCTCGTATGTAAAATCAGGTATCGAAGCTTTAATATTCAGTTCATTGTCTTTCAGTTTCAGGTTTCCTTCCAGGTTGGAATAGTTAAACCCGGCAAGCCGGTTGTCAAAAAGTTTAATATAGTTTTCTATTTCCTTTGTTTGTATAGAGAAGCTCAGGTCCTGGTCGGCGGTAAGAGGTTTAGTAGGTTTGGGGATATACGAAGGGTAGTATTTATTTAAAAATAACTGAAATGCATTAGGTAGTTCCAATATTCGGAAATTGCCAGTAATCTTTGCATCGGCTTCGTTAGATTGCAGTGCCAGCGATTTTATGCCGTTTTCGGTTTGCGAAGTTAGTACCAGCGAATCAAAGGATAATGGTATTCCGTTATGCAGCAGGCGGGCATTAACAACCTTTGCCGTACCCTGGAAATTATCAATATCATTGCCTGTAAAATTGAGATTAAAAGTGCCTGACAAGATAAAGTTGTCTGAAGTCAAGTTTAGTGTTTGCGTATTTGCGTTAGCAAGTTCGGCTGTAAAATTCAAGACAGGAGTGGAGTTAGATAAGTCAACAATTCCGGAGATATTATGAGCCGAGAGGTTCGGGTCGTTGATATTAACTGTCCCGTTAAAGATTCTTTTTGCAAACTCCCCATTAATTTTAATGTCCTTGTAATTGTAATTATTAAATCCTATTGTTTGTATTGTTGCATCAACAGATGCCTTCATATCCGCCGTAGTAGTACCCGATCCGTTAATGGCAGCATCGATGGAGAGTTTACCAAGCCTGTCTATATGAATGAACCTGCCAATAGCAAAGGAATTGCTTTTAATACTGCCGCTATAAGCAATGGGTGCCCCTGTAGGAAGTTTTAGGTTCAGGTCTAGGCTCACGGAGCCGATATCGGAATTAATATTGGCGTTGGTAACGAAGTCATTGATAAATCCCGTATAGCTCCCTGTAAATTGTATTTTTCCAAGTTGGGAAAGGTCGGGTTGCCTTATTGTTTTGAGAATGGGGATTATGGTGCATAAGTCATTATAACTTGTACGGGAATCTGTTGATCTGAAATCAATATAGGTTTCATCTATATCCGGAAGCCCGCGAAGATGGATGCTGCCATTTATGTAAGTATCGCCACTGGTAATGTTCATTTGCCGGACATTGAGATTATCGACTGTGCCTTCGGCAGATCCGTTAAGGGTTATCTTTCTGTGCCAGTCTTTCAGTGCAGGAGCAAAGTAGGCTATATCATCGCTGTGGACGATGCTTTTTGTGAAATTGCCTTTCAGTTTTACATGCTGTAGGAAGTCGTTCATATCATCTTCAAAATCCTTGTACTGCATCGAGTAATAATCGGTAAGGTGGCTTTTGTTTGTCAGGATATCCAGGTTAGAGAATTCCATTTGTTCAGGGGTGAATTTGAAACTGGCCTTTAATTGTTTTACTTCAAACCCGGATTTCTCTTTCGTAGAAAGGAGCATATCACACCGTAAAGTATCTTTTTCAAAGTGGAAATTGTTCAGATGCCCTGTAATGTTGCCGAATCTAAAATGTTCGCTATCAAACAGGCCGGTATAAGGTTGCCTTTCTGTTTCGTTTTCTATACTTACAGACCCGTTTATGATATTGAATTTTTCGATATCGACTATCCAGCCGTCATTGTTCCACTGATAAGGTTCAGGTGTAGCCGGCTCATAAGCCCTTTTCCTTTTTTTGATATGCAGTTTGTCTCTGTTGCCGGTATAATCGCTTTGCAGGAAGGACGGTGCATTTACTTCAATACTGGAAAGCCTGATCTTTTTATTTACGAGATCAAAATCTTTGGCGTCAACTTCCAGCTTTGCAAGGCTGATTTTCATATCCTGCCCTATCCAGACATCTGTCTGCTGGATGTGAATATTTTTCAGTGAAAGGTTTTTTATATCCAGTTCGAAGTCATTTGATTTTTTTGCAGGAGATGTATTTGTTTGGGGGCTGGAAAAATAGTCTTCGATAAACTGATAGTTCCAGACAGAATCTGTTCGTTTAAGGTTGACCATTGCATCCTCCAGCCCCATGTAATGCAAAACCGGTTTTTTCTCAAAAAAGAACCAGTCGGTTATCTTTATAGATAAATTGCCTGCGGCAAGCAAAGTATCTTTATGCTGGTCTTCGATCAGCAAACCCTTCAGTTCGAGCCTGTTAAAGAGACTAAAATCCACATGGTCAATCTTAACGCGTGTTTTTAGTTTATCAGAAAGGATGCCTGTAGCTTGTTTTACCAGCCAGTTTTGTACGGGGGTGAGGTGGAGTGAAAAATAGGCAAG
>CAZKPH010000279.1:0-3513 GCA_964554605.1 uncultured Ferruginibacter sp. | reverse complement strand
TCTTAGTAGCCATGCATTCGTGTTGGTTACGGTGTTTTAATGTGATTTGTTCCTTTTGCGTGCGAAAATAGATGAGGAATTTACAATAGCCAAGCTCTTTTCCGTATTTATATCTAAATTAACAACGATTATTATGGTTTTTTATTATACAAACAAGTATAAATCTTATAAATGAACCATTGCTGTAAGTTGCTGTTCATCAAAGCCTATTAACAGATTCGTGTCTATTTCAATTACGGGCCGCTTGATCAGCAGCGGGTTTTTCAGCATAACGTTAATTGCAGCAGTTTGATTGTTGGACTTTTCCTGGTCTGAAAGTGATAAACTGCGCCAGCTTTGGCTTTTTTTATTCAAAATAACCTGCCAGGCTGATTTTTTGCACCACTCTAACAATTTTTTGTGGCTTATGCCACTTTTCTTAAAATCATGAAAGCTGAATGAAGCCTCATTTTGCCGCAACCAATTCACCGCTTTTTTTACGCTATCGCAATTAGGGATTCCATATACCGTTATCTGCCTCATATTATGGAACGGTTATTATTGGTTTTGTCTGAAAGATATTCTCAATTTTTTCAAGGATATCCGGAGTTAATTTTTTTACTGTTTCAATTGCGGAGAGATTATCCAATAATTGCTCTTTCTTTGTAGCACCCAGGATTGCAGTACTGACGTTAGGATTATTGATACACCAGGCAATACTTAATGACGCTGTTGACACCTGAAGTTTTTTTGCCAATTCACCCAGCTTTTTTACCTTCTTAATTTTATCATCAGCTATCCACCTTTCCTTTAGCCATTCAAACCCTTTTAATCCCAACCGGCTTTTTGCCGGAATACCTTCGTTGTATTTACCACTCAAAAGCCCTGCTGCAAGCGGGCTCCAGATCGTGGTACCCATACCTACATTTTTAAATATCTCCAGGTAATCTTTTTCCAGTTTGTTTCTCTCAAATAAATTATACTGCGGCTGTTCCATAACCGGGCCGATTAACCGATAGGCTGCTGCAACCCTGTGCGCTTCCATGATTTCAACACCACTCCATTCACTCGTTCCCCAATACAATACTTTCCCCTGCTGAATAAGATGATTCATAGCCCAAACAATTTCCTCAATAGGGGTATTCTTATCCGCCCGATGGCAAAAAAACATATCAAGATAATCTACCTGCAAGCGCTGTAAAGCTTCGTTGCAGGCTTCAAAAAGATGTTTACGGCTACAACCTGTTTGATTGGGTTTATTCTTCTCTCCTCGCCAGCCAAAGTAGGCTTTTGATGATACAGTATAAGATGTCCTGTCCCACTTCTTTTTTTTCAAAACCCTACCCATCATTTTTTCACTTTCACCCAGCGCATATACTTCAGCATTATCAAAAAAATTAACCCCGCTATCATAGGCTATTCCCATCAACTGATCGGCTACTTTATCATCAATCTGTTTACTAAAACTTACCCAACTTCCGAAAGAAAGTACGCTTACCTGCAAACCAGAACGGCCTAAACGACGATAATCCATAATAAAATTTTTTGTGGTGAAAGATCCGTGTCCCCAAATTTAGACTGATTATTTAAAACATAGCGGGTTTTTATGCAGTTATTATTGTGGAAACTGCGAAGCGGGGATTTTCACAAACCCGGTAGACTGTACAATATGCCACTCTTTAAAATCCTGGCGTGCATCCATACCTATCCCGTTAATAATATGTGTTTTTGTTCGGATACGAACCGGTTTATCCGTATAAAACTCTGAACCATATCGGGATTTATCCCAATAAAGCTCATTACAATATAATGTGTCTCCCTTAGTATTGATAACTCTTACACTATCACGAAGGAATACTACATCCTGATTTTCTTTGTAGCGGGCATAAAGGGCATCCAGTTTACTATCGATTTTTTCAGAATCGTTATAAAAATCCACATGCAATGTTTTAGGAAATTCGATATATGAAGCCGTATCATGTACCCGGTACATCACAGGCCCCGAAAGGAAAGCCTTTCTTTTGCCGCCAAGAGAGTACTGAATAGTTACTTTTTTCGCTTCTTCAACCCCCGTTTTACCAGAAAGTATTTTTTTAGAAGACGTATCTTCATTGCAGGAAATTAATGCAAGGACATAAATAAGGACCGGGGAAAAAACAATATATCTTGGTCTGGAAAAAATCATAACAATTGTTAATCATATTTGGCTCTTCGGAACCACAGGTCACCCAATGACAAACCTACACATATTCTAATAATATTTTCCTTAATGGCCGATTGATTATTCCCTCTGCTCCCAATTTCTATAGCTGTATTTAAAATAGAAGTTTGTGTTTCGTAATAGGATGTTTTCCTCAGTTTCAAGGGAAACCCTGCGCCAAAAGTTACACCATATTCCGGCAGGCTTTTATCCAGTTTGATATAATCCGGCCCATAGAAAAATCCGAAACGGTACCTTACAAAGCGAAAATATTTTTTTACAAGAGTACGCTCATCGGCCGGGAAATATTCTGCACCTAATCTTATTTTCCAATTAGACTGTAATTTTTCCTTTATACCAAAGAAACGATAATCTACCCAGTTGGTTTGCTCATAATCTGTACCCAACAGCCAATGCTCGTTTTGATAGGTTACTCCCACGCCTAATGTCGAAGGGTAGGTAACATTGCCGGAAGTACTTTTTTCATAAACGCTGTCTACCCGTGAATACCCATTATAAGAATCGTAAGACACAGTTTCTCGAATAACATTGTTTGTAGCAGAGAGAGCTTGTTTAAGGCTTCCGTATGCTCCGATGCGTACCTGGTTCTTTTTATTAATATCAATTTTATATAATAACCCGGCATTGTAATACAATCCGCCGAAATTCGAACGGGCTGCAGAATTGGATTCCTGATAGTATACAGTATCATTTAGAAAAGTTATCTGGGTACTGTAATTCTTATTACCGAACATATACCCGACATTAAACCCTGCGGAGAAATTCCGTATCCGAACAGCTGTGCCGATAAACGCAAGATTAGTACCTCCTGACCCTTCATAAATTGTAGACATAGAGTCCACGTGCCGCTGAAAGGATATAATTTTGTAATTGATCCTGGATATCGGCTTAAGGCCAAACGACATACCCCAGAAAATATTTTTCTTATTGGCGTTTTTCATTTTTATTGGGAACCCCAACTGCATATAAGAAAAAAGGCTATTCGTAGCTGTATAATTTTTGGTGTTGTCCGGGCTTTTTAGCTTACGTATATCGGCCTCTGCCCCAAGGTCAAATAATGTTGTAGAAACATTAGCGTAGCTAGCCGGATTGGAAGCGTTGAGCGTTTGATAATCCGCTATTGCGGCAGATACGCCCCCCATTGCCCTTGTTTGAATATTTTGATTAGGAACCAGATCGCCGATACCATACCGGGAATAAGGAGAATTTTCCTGTGCATTGGTTACTTGTTGTAAAACAACTGCCAGAAAAAGAAAAAAAACTTGTTTAGGTGTTATTAATTTCACTAAGCGCATACAGTCCTTTAAATAAAA
>CAZKPH010000278.1:0-3537 GCA_964554605.1 uncultured Ferruginibacter sp. | reverse complement strand
AAAGACGTTCATACTCCCCCACCCAATCTTTTTAACCTGATAGGATAACAGAACAGTTGTTTACCAAAACCTTTAAGGGTGTTGTTAAAGTAATTGTCCCGGTTTTGTTGCCGGGAAATATGACTGTATTTTTCAAACGAGGCGCTGATGCTTCAGATTCTTTCATTAAAAAGATTTACAATGGTAAAAAAGATATATCAGTCAATGACGGCAGATTTTTCTGCTTCGATTGTGGTATTATTGGTGGCGCTTCCTTTGTGCCTTGGGATCGCATTAGGTTCGGGCGCTCCTTTATTTTCGGGAATTATTGCAGGTATTGTTGGTGGTATTGTTATTGGTGTTTTTAGTGGTTCCCAACTTAGTGTATCCGGCCCTGCTGCCGGATTGACGGTTATTGTGGCCGGTGCAATACTCAAATTACAGGTTTATGAAGCCTTTTTATTGGCAGTAGTGATAGCTGGTGTATTACAACTGATACTTGGATATATTAAAGCAGGTGTAATCGGCGACTATATTCCCAATGCTGTCATAAAAGGGATGCTGGCTGCTATTGGCCTGATACTAATTTTGAAACAGTTTCCGCACCTGGTAGGCTATGATGCAGATTATTCGGGCAACGAAAGTTTTAAACAAAATAATCATCAAAACACTTTTTCGGGGTTACTGGAAGCCATTAATTACATTACTCCCGCTGCTGTTGTAATTGGAGCTGTTTCATTATTGATATTGATTGTCTGGGTATTTCCGTTTATAAGGAACGGGAAATGGTTGCAGATATTACCCGGCCCGCTGGTAGCTGTGGTAGCCGGTACATTGTTGAGCGAATGGATACGAAATGATTATCCCTCTTATGCCCTGGCTGCGGGGCAATTGGTTACGCTTCCTGTTGCAGCAAATGTAGGGACGTTTTTTTCTTTCTTTACAATGCCCGGCTTATCTTATTTGAATAATCCGGATGTATGGATAACGGGAGTTACACTGGCTATTGTTGCCAGCCTTGAAACTCTTTTAGGGATAGAAGCAGTTGATAAAATGGACCCGTTAAGACGTGTATCTCCACCAGACAGGGAATTAAAAGCTCAAGGCATCGGCAATATCGTTTCCGGGTTATTGGGAGGTTTGCCGCTGACGTCAGTAGTGGTAAGGAGTTCTGCAAATGTAAATTCGGGAGCACAAACAAAATTGTCTACAATTTTGCACGGGTTCTTTATGTTGCTTTGTGTTTTGCTGATACCTGTATATTTGAATAAGATACCCTTGTCGGCATTGGCGGCTATACTTATCTTTACCGGATACAAATTGGCGAAAGTCTCTCTATTCAAGGCTTTTTACCGAAAGGGATGGGACCAGTTTGTACCGTTTACTATTACCATCCTCGCAATTCTGACAACAGACCTTCTCAAAGGCATTTTAATAGGAATAGCTGTAGGATTATTTTATATGATAAGAAGCAATTTCAGGTCATCTGTATTTGTTGTACACGATGCAAACAGGTTCCTCTTCCGATTAAGAAAAGATGTTTCGTTTTTAAATAAACCTATTATTAAAAAAAAGCTGGAAGAAGTACCGGAAAATGCTTATGTCCTTATCGACGCTACACGGGCAGATTTCATAGATAAAGATGTTATTGAAGAAATAAATAATTTTATGAAGCATGCACACTTGAAAAACGTGGCCGTAGAAATTAAAAAGAGTCAGCATAAACCGGTACATTTATTATTCAATCACAATAAAAACTAATTTATTATGCAATCATACGAGAAATTATTACTGGAAAATAAAGCATGGGCAAAGGAGCAAATACAATCTGATCCTGAATTTTTCAAGAGGCTATCGGCACTTCAGGCCCCGGAGTTTTTATGGATAGGCTGTAGTGACAGTCGTGTACCTGCCGATAAGATTACCGGTACGCAGCCCGGCGAGATATTTGTACACAGGAACATTGCCAACCTTGTTGTTAATACAGATATCAACCTGTTGAGCGTATTGCAATATGCCGTAGAAGTGCTTAAAGTAAGGCATGTGATTGTTTGCGGGCATTATGGCTGTGGAGGTATTAAGGCGGCAATGGAAAAGTATCATTATGGTGTTATTGATCATTGGCTGAGAAATATTAAAGATATATACAGATTGCATCGGGATACAATTGATGCACTGCAAGATGAACAAGACAGGATAAACCTGCTTACCGAATTGAATGTTAAGGAACAGGTATTTAACCTGGCTAAGACATCTATCATTCAAAAAGCCTGGAAACAGGAACAACGCCCACACCTGCATGGTTGGGTATACGGGTTAAAAGACGGGCTTATCAAACCTGTCTGTGAAATGAATGCCGATTCAGAAAAAGATCCGTTGTACGAATATGAGAATATCTGACAAAAACAGAGCCGCTATCATTGGCGGCTCTGTTTCAATTTAACTCCCTTGCCTGTTAATGAATTTTTCCAAAGCTTTTTTTGTGAAATCACTAATGGCAAGCTTTCCGCTGATCGAAGCTCTTTCCTTTAGTAATTCATCCCAGGTTTCGCAACCTTTCCAGAAATTTTTTTTGAGCATGGTCATTGCAGGAAGGTTGCATCTGGAAAGATGGTTTGCTAAATGGCTTACGGCTTCATCTAAATTACTTTCATCCTGATGGACTTCTGCGTATAGCCCTTTTTTTCTTGCCCACTCTGCCGTTCGCCAGATGGTAGCATTAATTGTTAATGTACTGAGAGAAGAAGCTCCTGTCTTTTTTTCTATGACAGGCCCGATAACAAATGGGCCGATACCTAAAAGCAATTCGTTCAATTTTATTTCTGCATTATCTATTGCTATGGAATAATCCAATGCAGCAACAAGGCCGACGCCAGCTCCTATGCACTTGCCGTGGATACGCCCTATAATAAACTTGGGGCATTTACGTATGGCATTGATTAGCTCTGCCAGTACGCCAAAAAGCTTTATGGCTTCATGTTCTGTTTTAAGGGACTTTAGCTCGTCAAAAGAGATTCCGGAGCAGAAAGTTTTATCTCCACTGCTTTTCAGGACAATTACTTTACTTTCATCATGGGTGCCTGCAAAATGGATTTCCTTGGCGAGGTCTGACATAATCTTATATGTCAGCGCATTGCTTTGCGGATGGAAGAATTCGATAATGGTTATACCACGGTGGGTCTCTACCCTGACATAGCCTTCTTTAATATCCTGCATCATAAATAAGTTTTTTTATTGCTTAAAAAATACAAACCACACAATACAGAATTCAGGCTTTTCCATAATTAAGTTACGGCGTTTACCTAGAAAATCATAGTAAAAAAAGCTGTTTTTTAGGGAAATAAAAAGGCCGGCTTGTAAAGCCAGCCTTTTGTTTAAAAAATTTTGTTTTAACCTTTCCTGGAATCTATTTCTTTGCAGATACGCTCAAAGATGGCATCAATACCACCTTCGCCTTTAATTATTACAACTTTATCCGATTTGGCATAATAGTCTGCTACCATCATTGTCTTGTTTTGATATTCCACAATACGGGAACGAATAATTTCTTCATTGGTA
>CAZKPH010000277.1:0-3537 GCA_964554605.1 uncultured Ferruginibacter sp. | reverse complement strand
GAATAAAATACTGGTACCTGTTGATGCGGGTATCAATCCCAATCAATATATCGTAGGGCTGAAATGGCAACCTGACGGCAAGGCCTTGTTCATACAGCGCCTTAACCGCCCCCAGACCAAATTGGATGTCCTGAAGGCAGAAGTTACAACAGGAAATACATCTGTTATACTTTCCGAAAATAAACCTGACTATATAAAGGCTGAACCATCCAATATATTTTTTCTGAAAAGTAAAAATTCTTTTTTATGGCTAAGCGAATCAAACGGGTATAATCACATTTACGTAGTTGATGCTGCTACGGGCCAACGAACACAGGTTACAACAGGCAATTGGGAAGTATTTGAGATTAAATCGGTAAATGAAGGAACGGGAGATATTTTCTATACATCAAATGAAGCTGGTATACGGGAAAAACACCTTTATAAGATAAACATTGATGGAAGTCATAAGCGAAAACTGACATTAGGCGATGGTTTCCACAATACGCTTATCACAAATAATAATCGTTATTTCATCGATGAATATAGCTCACTGAACACACCATCTGCTTATCAGATGTACAATACCGACGGAAGGGCTTTATACCAAAAATTGGTAGAAAACAAAGAACTTAAAGCCAGGATGAAAGAATATAAGATTCCTGATGCATCATTTTTTAGTATCAATAGAGGGAATGACAATGAAGATATCAAAGGCTGGGTTATAAAACCTTACAATAACTCCGGGAAAAAATTGCCAGCAATCATTTATGTATACGGCGGTATGAGCAGGCAGGAAGTGCTGGACAAATGGGGCGATAAATTCACTTTGACAATGCGTTATATGGCTAATCAGGGCTACCTTATTGCATGCATAGACCCCCGGGGCACCCCCGGAAGAGGAGAAACCTTTAGAAAGGCGAATTATAAGAAAACCGGAGATATTGAAATCGAAGATATTCTCCAGCTAAAGAAGTACCTGCGCAATAACTATAATATTGACACAACAAATATTGCAATAATGGGCTGGAGCTATGGAGGTTACCTGGCTGCACTTGCCTCGACAAAATACAGCGGGCAATTCAAATCGTCTGTTGCTATTGCACCGGTTACCAATTGGCGATTATATGAAAATGTATATGCAGAAAGGCTTCTGCAACAACCTGCAGAAAATGCCGAAGGATATAACAATGCATCACCGTCCTATTTTGCCAATAACTATCAGGGAGGGCTTTTGCTAATTCACGGTACTGCCGACGACAATGTCCACTTTCAAAACAGTATGGAATTAAGCACTGCCCTAATTAGGGAACGCAAACAATTCCAACAACAGTTTTATCCGGATTATCTCCATAATATCAGCGACAATACACCCAATGTAGCAAGGATACACCTCTTTACAAGGATACTTGACTTTCTGCGGGAACAGCAAAATTCTGTAACCGGAGCAAAGAAATAATTTTCACCTTCGGTGAAACATGCAACCTACAGAAAAGCCAAACTTATTCAACGGTGAGAGAAAAGGAGATCATCCTGGAATTAATTTTATCTACAACGCTGGAAAATTTAAGAGCGTCTGTCCTGCTGTGCAAATTAGGAATACCCCAACTTACTTTCAGTTCAGGCGAAAGGACAAAATAGGGATAATATAGATGGAATCCAATACCAGTTTCCACACTATAATCGAATTTTTTCAGTTTGATCAGTTCATCACCATTCTTCTTCCCTGCATTTGCAGCAAGGTCATAATCAAATTTTACACCTGCAATTGTGTATACTTTAAAATTATTGATACGGTCACTGCTGTAATGCAATTGTATGGGAAGGCTGAGTGTAATCGACTGTACTTTTTTTATAGTGAGAGGTGTTTCCCCTCCGGGGATATCCGGATATTTTAATGAATATTCAAAGGCCTTTTCACTAAATGTAAGATTCAATGGATAAGTCCGTATATCAAAATGGTTGGTAAGATTCAGATTTACTAACCATGCTAAATTGATACCCGTACTATTTATGCTCTCTACAGCCATTACACTATCCTTGCTTACTCCATTCGGATCCAAAAAAGAAGAATGGTGAGTGAAATTGAAATGGGACTTATTTATCCCCAGATTGATTCCGAAATGATATATCTTATCGTCATAATCAGGCATATTAACCTTATCACGTAACTGCCCACTTACATGTGAAACAACCATCAACGTTGCCGTCACCATAAATATTTTTATTTTTTTCCGCAATAAATACTGCATATTCCTAAACTCAATGGTTTATAAAATGTATCTGTATACCCGACACTGTTAAGCACTTTTACAAAATTTCCCCGCTCAGGGAATTTTTGTATTGATGCATCTAAATAAATGTATGCTTCCTTATTCTTTGAAAATATTTTGCCTACATTAGGCGCTACTATTTTCATATAAGCGGCATATATCCACTTTACAGGAATGTAACGGGGACGGCTGAATTCAAGTACAACCAATTTGCCTCCCGGCCTCAGCACTCTTTTAATCTCCGTCAGCCCCTTTTCAAGATTTTGAAAATTCCTCACTCCAAAGGCAACGGTTACGGCATCAAAGGAATTATCACTAAAAGCAATATTTTCACTATCGCCTTCCAATAATTCAATAACACCTGTAAGCCCCGATTTTTCGATCTTCTTTTTCCCTAAATCCAACATCCCTTTACTTATATCAATACCTATAACTTTTTCGGGCTTCAGTATGCCAGATGCCATGATGGCAAAATCTGCTGTACCGGTAGCAACATCCAAAATCCTTGCCGTTTTTATCCCTTTTAGCTGATTCAACGCTTTTTTTCTCCAACGTATATCAATTCCCGCACTTAAGAACCGATTAAGAAAATCATACTTATGCGCAATACTATCGAACATTTCGGCCACCTGCTCCTTTTTTGTAAGGCCAGAATCACCAAACGGCACAACAGAATCATGGTCAAATTGAGTCATAAGCTGCAAATATAAGCTGTTTATCTCTTTAAGACGGTTCCCTGTGTACAACCGAAGTATTTATTGTTAATCTTATCTTTGGCAAATGATCATTAAATCTGCAAAATATATCATCAGTAGCCCCGGGATCGACAAGTGCCCTTTGTCCGACAGAAAGGAATATGCCTTTATTGGCAGAAGCAATGTCGGCAAATCTTCGCTGATCAATATGCTTTGCAATAATTCCAAACTGGCAAAAACTTCGGCAACTCCCGGAAAAACCCAGCTCATCAATCATTTTTTAATCAATGACGAATGGTACCTGATAGATCTTCCTGGCTACGGTTTTGCTAAGGTAAGCCAGATAGAACGTAAACGTTGGGAAAAAATGATAGACGAATACTTGCAAAAAAGAGAAAATTTGAGTATGGTATTTGTATTAATCGATTCCAGGCATTCCCCACAAAAAATAGATGTCCAGTTTGTAAATAAATTAGACAGATGGAAGGTTCCGCTTTCTCTTGTCTTTACCAAATCCGATAAGGAAACTCAGACAGTAGTAGCCAAAAACGTAAATAATTTTCTGGCCGAGTTAAAAAAGACCTGGCAAT
>CAZKPH010000276.1:0-3544 GCA_964554605.1 uncultured Ferruginibacter sp. | reverse complement strand
TCTATACTATGCATCTTGGTGATTTTTATTATCCCATGCCTCAAAATGAACCTGTTCTGAGCTATGCACCCGGTTCTACAGAGAAAAAGCAACTGAAAGAATTATTACAGCAACTGAAATCTGAAGTTATTGATGTGCCGATGTATATCGGATCGGAGGAAACCCGGACGGGAGAAAAAAAAGCGATCCGCCCTCCGCATGAGCATAGGCATATACTTGGGTATTATCATCAGGGCAATGCAACGCATGTAAAGAAAGCAATCGTAGCGGCGCTAAGAGCAAAAGAAAAATGGGCATCTGTTTCCTGGGAAAACCGGGCGCATATATTTCTAAAAGCTGCAGATCTTTTATCCGGTAAATACAGGGCACATATTGTAGGTACAACGATGTTGGGACAGAGCAAAAGCGTACACCAGGCTGAGATCGATGCCGCATGTGAAATGGCAGATTTCCTTCGTTTCAATGTACATTATCTGAGTGAGATATACCGTCAGCAACCCATTAACAGCCCTGGCGTTATCAATCGGGTAGAATATCGCCCTCTTGAAGGATTTGTACTGGCAGTAACACCATTCAATTTTACGGCAATAGGAGGCAATCTACCCACCAGTGCGGCTATGTGCGGTAATGTAGTAGTATGGAAATGTGCACATACACAAGTGTACAGTGCACAAATGTTGATGCGTATCCTTAAAGAAGCCGGTTTGCCGGATGGCGTAATCAATCTTGTTTATGTGAGTGGCCAGGTTGTAGGGGATGTATGTTTTGGCCATCCGGATTTTGCCGGGGTACACTTTACCGGGAGTACAGGCGTATTTAACCACATGTGGGATACAATAGGTAAGAATATCGGACAGTATAAGTCTTACCCGAGGATTGTAGGGGAAACAGGTGGTAAAGATTTTGTGTTGGCACATAAAAGCGCTGATCCGGATGTGGTGGTAGCTGCATTGGCGAGAGGTGCTTTTGAATACCAGGGACAAAAATGTTCAGCTGCGTCCAGGGCATATTTACCATCCGGGTTATATCCGATAATTAAGAAAAAACTGCTCGCAACATTGAGTACAATGAAGATGGGTACCACCGAGGATTTTACTAATTTTATCAATGCTGTAATAGATGAGAATAGTTTTGATAAAATTGAAAGCTATATCAAAGCAGCACGTAAAAGAGGTACAGGGGCTAAGATAATTGCAGGTGGTGCCTGTGATAAATCGAAAGGGTATTTCATTGCACCAACAGTGATAGAGGCAACCGATCCGAAGTATGTGACGATGTGCGAAGAAATTTTCGGACCGGTACTTACACTGTATGTATACGATGAGGACAAATTTGATGAAGTATTGAAATTGGTAGATACTACATCTCCCTATGCTTTGACAGGCGCTGTGATAGCACAGGACAGGTATGTTGTAGAACTGGCAGTTAATAAATTACGTAACGCTGCCGGTAACTTTTATATCAATGATAAGCCAACAGGAGCAGTTGTAGGCCAACAGCCGTTCGGGGGTGCCCGGGCAAGCGGCACAAACGATAAAGCAGGTAGTATTTTGAATCTTTACCGCTGGCTGAGTGCTCGTACAGTCAAAGAAGTATTGGCCCCGGTAACAGACTACAGGTACCCTTTCCTTGGAGAGAAATAACTGTGAAGGCGATATAAATTTTGTAAAATCCCCGGGAGCTTTTTTTATTCGATTGAATAAAGTTAATTTCGTTGAAAATATTTCTGCATTGATCACAATACTAGATAATGAGAATTTACAACTAACCATTTCCAGGCTGGCCCATCAGTTGGTAGAAACCTTACATAGCCCTGAGGATGTTGTTTTCATCGGTATTCAACCCAGAGGGGTTCAGTTTAGCAAAAAGATTGTGGAAGCGGTACAGTCTATCTTTCCGGGGCAGGCAGTTTCTTACGGTATATTAGACATAACTTTTTACAGGGATGATATAAGAGATGCATTGCATAAGGCCAACCGGACAGATATCAGTTTCTCTATTGAAGGGAAAAAAGTTATCCTGATCGATGATGTTTTGTACACGGGAAGGACCATAAGGGCGGCTTTGGATGCTTTATTGGATTTTGGGCGCCCCTGCAAAGTGGAATTATGTGTATTGGTAGACAGAAGATTCAACCGGGAACTTCCCATACAGCCTGATTATTGCGGTATATCAATAGATACTATTGTTTCTCAAAAAGTTAAGATCGATTGGGAAACTGAAAAAGTGATTTTGTATAGTTAAACAAAGTAGGCAGATATGATAGTTTCCTGCTCATTATTATATTCTACAGGCCATAATCTTTTATTATATTATAAAGCGTGTCTCTCTCAACAGGGCGGCGCTTTACCTGCTGTATAAGTGTTACGAGTTCTTCTGTCGACATAGCCGGAGTTTGTTCTTCACTTCCTGCCATAGTGTATATTTTGGTAGTATCATCAATAGTCCCGTCAATGTCGTCCACCCCAAAAGATAAACTTAATTGCGCATTGGCACGGCCAAGCATTGGCCAATAAGCCTTCAGGTGAGGAAAATTATCAAGGTAGATACGGGCAATAGCATAAAGCCTCATGTCTTCAGTAACGGAACTTTCAGGTACATGGCTCATTTCATTATCTGCATTCCTGAATTTTAAAGGGATGAAAGTATTGAACCCATGTGTTTTGTCTTGCAGGTCTCTGAGCCTCTTCATATGGTCAATACGGTGTTCATATTTTTCTATATGTCCATACAGCATTGTTGCATTGCTTCGAATGCCTAAGTTGTGCGCTGCTTCGTGAATTTCCAGCCAACCTGCTGCATCTACTTTATCGGCACAAATTTGTTGCCGGATACCGGGAGCAAATATTTCGGCCCCTCCCCCGGGGAGGCTGTCCAGCCCGGCTTCATGAAGCTTTTTCATGCCCTCTTTTACATCTAATTTAGCTTTTCTGAACATGTAATCCAGTTCAACGGCTGTAAATGCTTTCACATGCAGGCCCGGCCTGTGCGCTTTAATTTTTTTCATTAATGTAATAAAATACTCCATATCCATTTTGGGATGCACTCCGCCAACAATGTGCACTTCCGTAACCGGCTGGTCGTCGTATTTTTTTACAATATCAAGCATCTGGTCAATGCTCAGTTCCCATCCGTCTTCTTTATGTGCATATAAGCGGGAGTATGAGCAGAACTTGCAGCTAAATACGCAAACATTGGTGGGCTCAATATGAAAATTCCTATTAAAATATGTTTTGTCTCCATTAAGATTTTCCCTTACGAAGTTGGCCAGAATACCGGTAAATGCCAGGCTTCCCTTTTCAAATAGTACAAGGCAATCTTCATCGCTTATACGTTCGTTGCTTAAAACTTTACGGGCAATCTGTGCCAGGTCTATGTCATTTACTGAGTTTATCAGGGCTTCAATGGAGTTCGTCATAGATCAATTTTGCGCAAATTTAGTTTAAGTATTGGTTTTCTGCAAAAGCAGATGTTGTAAATACTTTTCGCTGATAATTTTTTCAGAAAAAAATATTTCCCTACCTTCCAACATAAAATCTTTCTA
>CAZKPH010000275.1:0-3584 GCA_964554605.1 uncultured Ferruginibacter sp. | reverse complement strand
ATGGGCGCAAGTTAGTACATTTGAAACATGCAATATATTTTTTGGTATGATTGGGCCATTTCTTCTCTACTGATAATTATTGTACTTCTGTGGGCAAAACGTTTTGTAAGAAAAAATCAGGACGATAAGTTAATTGTCCGCTATTTTAAAAGGGGGCTAGTATTAAAACTTGTCGGGTGCCTGGCTTATGTAATATATCACCAATACATTTATAACGGAGGCGATACTTTTTCATATTTTGATACGGCACGGCAGATCCGTGGCTATTTCCATACTGATTTCGACCGTTTTATCAAGCTTACTTTTTACCCTGTCAAATCCAGTATGGACGTGAGGGAAGACGATGTTTGGCTGGATTATATAATGGTAATGTCGGAGAGTAATGCTTTCCAGGTAAGGTTTGCAACGCTCATCCAGTTTATTACTTTTGACAGTTTCATACCAACTTCTCTCATTTTTACATTATTGAGTTATGCCGGTATCTGGAAATGTTTCAGGACTTTTGACCGTTATTATAAAAATCAAACCCGTAATCTGGCCATTGCATTCTTATATATACCTACTGTTATTTTCTGGGGGTCCGGGCTGGGTAAGGATAGTGTTTGTATTGGCAGTATCTGTGCGCTGACGGCTTCATTTTTCGGCTGTTTTATTTTCAAAGAAAAGATTATCAAAAACCTGGCCTCAATTTGCCTTTTTACACTCATATTGCTTATTGTAAAACCATATATAGCAATATCTTTTCTTCCCCCAATGGCTTTGGCGCTGGTTTTCTTACGGCTTAAAAAGATTAAAAACACTGTGCTGAAAATAATTACTTACCCGTTAAGCGGATTATTAATAGCTTTTGTGGTGACAACGATATTTGATTTTACTTCTGCCAACTTTTCTAAATATGCTGTTGAGAACCTTGCAGAAAAGATTGTACAATCGAGCCAAAGTATGAAGACACAAGCTGGGTCTTCGTATGATCTGGGTATTCAGCCCGAAGCGATATCTTCAATTGAGGACCTGCTTCCATTTTTCCCGAAGGGGGTAATAGCCACTTTATTCAGACCCTGGATGTGGGAAGTTAAAAACCCCGCTATGCTCCTGTCTGCATTGGAAGGGCTTGCTTTTCTAATATTAACAATTATTATCCTTTACAAGGGAAGGCTCTATAAACCCTTCCTGATTATTGTGAAAGACCCGATATTGTTTTCAAATTTCATTTACGTGATAATGTTTGCAGGGTTAGTAGGCTTATCTACCGGGAATTTTGGCACACTTGTACGTTACAAACTTCCGATAATGCCCTATTTCGGACTGAGCTTGCTTATTATTTACAGCATGTTAAAAAAGAAGAAGGTAAATATTAATCCAAGTACCCCTGGTAATAATTATCCAGATATTCTTTGAGGCAGGCCTTCCAATCTCTCATAATATTGCATTTACGAATATTGAGTTTGGCATTGATAAGCCTTTCGCTGGCCGGCCTGTGCGAAAAAAATTCTTTTTTGAAAAAATCGGATGTAACAGGAGTAATTTTAATCTCGTCTTTTTTCCCCAGTAAATTAATGAGTTCCTGCGCTACTTCGAGGCGCCCTGTTTCGCCACCGCAAACGAGATTATATAAGCCCCAATATTCTTTTTCAAGCAATAATTTTACATTGCTTGCAAAATCGTGCGTATAAGTCGGTGTCCCCAATTTGTCATTAACAACAAATATCTCTTTTTTCCCTGCTTTTAATTGAGCCATTAGTTTCTGAATAAATTTTTTATCCTTACCCGGGCCGGCCCCCATCATCCATCCTGCACGGCAAATAATATGTTTCGCTTTATTTTCCTTGACAAAGAGTTCCCCCATATATTTACTTCGTGCATAATGGCCCAGTGGATTAGGCAAGTCCCAATCATCATAAGTTTCCTGTCTGCCATCAAAAATTCCTGCTGTACTTATATATAAAAGAGGGATATCAAGTTCATTGCTAATATATACGGCATTTTCTACCGCAACAGTATTTGTTTCGTAGGCTTCTTCCGGGTGTGTATCGCAATATTCCAGACTTGTATGTGCACCAAGATGGAAAAGATAATCCGGTTTAAATTCATATACCTGCCGCCGGTATTCTTCAAGATTCCTGAAATCGAGGTGAGATATCCATTCCTCATTGATATCTATATCTGTAATTTTAAGTTCAAATTCATTTTTAAAAATCCTGTAAAACCCTTCACCTAGCATTCCTCCTCCACCAGCTATAAAAATCTTCTTTTGCATCTATAATTTTTTTTCAAATATAAATTACATTTTCTAAATCCCGGTATGATAATCACCGGCTTATAGAATATTCGCAATGCCCGGCTGCTACAGTATCGATCACTCCTCTATATTGTTGCCTGATCACATCAGAAGAAAAATGTTGTAAAGCTGTATCCCTCGCATTTTCACCAATTTTTCTTCGCAATTGCGGGTCGTCTATAAGATTAATAAGCGCTGCTATCCATTCGTCATCGGTACGGACAAGGAACCCATTTTGCCCGTTGCGTATGAATTGTTTGGCCGTACTAATATCCGTTGCAACACAAGGAAGCCCGAAAGACATATATTGTATAGCTTTCAACCCGCTTTTTCCCAATACCCATTCGTCCATCGGTAACGGATATACGCCGATATCTATCTTCTGAAGGTCATCCACTTCTGACTGTAGTGACCATTGAATTACTTCAATATCCATTTCTGGAAAGCTGTATTCGAAATTGCCAATAACAAGCAGCTTGAAATCTCTTTGCTTCTTTAACTCAATAAAAACGGTACGTAGAAGATCAAGGTAGGGGCGGCTGCTAAAAGTGCCTGTCCACCCGATTGTTATTTTTTTATCATTACTGTAGCTATTTGCGGGCCTGAACCTGCTTGTATTAACAGAGGAAGAAATATATGTACAACTTTTTTTCTTATTGAACTGAAGGCAATAATCATTCAGAGAGGGTGAACTTGTGATAACATGATCTGCATGCCCAACGAGAAACCTGGTTTTATCAATACTTCTGAAAAACTGTGCAATATGGAATTTTTCGTTATTGGCTCCCAGGAAACGATTGTCTTCAAGATCAAAAACGATTCTGCGGGAGAGTAACCTGTACAATCGTTCAAAGAATGAAGTTCCTAGTGGCGTAACATACATGTGGATGTAAACCAGGTCGTAATTATGAAGACGGAAAATATCCCTAACCCTGACAAGGATACCCTCGATAGTAAAAAATATTTTCTTTAATGCATACCCTTTTTTATGGACAATGTTCCACATGGGCAATCTCATAAAGGGAGAAATGTCAACATTATAGCCATTGTTTTCCCAATCGCTTATGTATTGTTCATACTTAAGCCTTTGTCCAGCCGCCACCCCAACAGGGTAAGGACAAATTATAAGTATCCTTTTCTTCTTTTTCAATTATGTGCCGAGTAAAATTTTGTAAATAGATTGATATTTAGTTATGCCTTGTTTTAAATTAAAATATTCCAACGCCCCTGCTCTTACAGATTTACTGTCAAAGCTAAGATTTATGAATTTAAAAATGGCATTTTTATACTCATTATCTGAAAAATC
>CAZKPH010000274.1:0-3601 GCA_964554605.1 uncultured Ferruginibacter sp. | reverse complement strand
ATTATCTGCAGTCGGTAAAGGGTGATATAAAAAGTTTTGCGGAAAAAAGTCTTTATTAAAAAAAGTGTGCCGGGAGATACATGTAATTTTGCAATGTATTATCTTGTTGAGTGATGCACAAAAGTACAAGTGAGTGACACAACGATGTTGCCACGTAGTACTTATGACGGCAAATAAAAAAATAAAAATGGCACAGATGCAACGGCATATTGAAATCATGGATACCACGCTGAGAGACGGCGAACAAACCAGTGGCGTATCTTTTTCAGCTTCCGAAAAACTCACTATCGCCCAACTTTTGCTAACAGAAGTAAAAGTTGACAGAATCGAAATCGCTTCTGCCCGTGTATCGGAAGGGGAGTTTGATGCCGTAAAGAGAATTACGGAATGGGCCGGCAAGCATGGTTACCTTGATAAAATTGAAGTACTCACTTTTGTAGATGGCGATACTTCTGTAAACTGGATGCTGAAAGCCGGGGCTAAGGTGATGAACCTTCTTACCAAAGGATCGCTTAACCATCTTACCCATCAACTGAAGAAAAAACCCCAGGAGCATTTTAAAGATGTGGCAGCCGTTATTGCATTGGCAAAAAAGAAAGGGTTGGAATGCAATGTATACCTGGAAGATTGGAGCAACGGAATGCGTAATTCTCCTGATTATGTTTTTCAATACCTGGACTTCCTGTCGAAACAACCAGTTAAGAGAATCCTGCTGCCTGATACGCTTGGCGTACTTACACCGGCCGAAACTTTTGAATACATCTCTGCTATCACTACACGATACCCTGAAATTCATTTTGACTTTCATGCACACAACGATTATGACCTGAGTGTTGCCAACGTACTGGAGGCAGTAAAAGCCGGGGCCAAAGGTTTGCACCTTACGGTAAACGGTATGGGAGAACGTGCCGGGAATGCTCCGCTGGCAAGTGTTATAGCGGTTCTACATGATTTTTTGAAGAAAGCAAAAACATCTGTTGAAGAAAAATCTTTATACTCCGTAAGCAAACTGGTAGAAACTTTTTCCGGGTTCAGAGTTGCCGGGAACCGCCCCGTTGTGGGAGAAAACGTATTTACACAAACGGCCGGCATACATGCAGACGGCGATAAGAAAAATAATCTATACTATAACGACCTGATGCCTGAAAGGTTTGGCAGAAAGAGAAAATACGCATTGGGCAAGACGTCCGGGAAAGCAAATATAGAAAACAACCTTCAGCAACTGGGTATTCAGCTTTCTGATGAAGACCTGAAGAAGGTGACACAACGTATTATTGATTTGGGCGACAGGAAGGAAATGGTTACCCAGGCTGACCTTCCGTACATTATATCCGATGTATTGGACAGCAATACAATCAATGAAATGGTACATGTTGAGAATTATGTATTAACTCATTCTAAAAACCTCAGGCCTTCGGCAACTATTCGCATCCGCTTTCATGACGATGTTTTTGAAGAGAATGCACAGGGAGACGGGCAATATGATGCTTTTATGAATGCATTGAAGAAGATTTATGCACAAAAGAAACTGCAATTGCCGTCACTGACTGACTATGTGGTACGTATCCCGCCGGGAGGAAAAACAGATGCGCTTTGCGAAACAGTGATCACCTGGCTATTCAACGGGAGAGAGTTTAAAACAAGAGGGCTTGATTCGGACCAGACGGTTGCCGCCATAAAGGCGACGCAAAAAATGCTGAATCTGATATAAACAGAAATCCGGGAACGCAGATACCACAGCTTCCTAAGAACAAATGATAACATGTTTAGTGCTGTGTATTCTTTATAAAAAACAAACCAGGAAAATAACAGATAAGGAGGATTACCTCTGTATCCAACATTAATGACATGAAAAAACACATTTTAATTGTACCCGGAGACGGGATCGGGCAGGAAGTAACAGCGGCAGGCAAAAAAGTATTGGACAAAATAGCCGCAAAATTCAATCATGAATTCACATATGATGAAGCTTTGATCGGGCATGTGGCGATAGAAGCCACAGGTAACCCTTTACCGGATGAATCTCTCGAAAAGATGAGAAAATCTGATGCAGTATTGTTTGGTGCTGTCGGCCATCCTAAATACGATAATGACCCTACTGCAAAGGTTCGCCCGGAACAAGGGTTATTGAAAATGCGCAAAGAATTGGGGTTGTATGCTAATCTCCGCCCGATTAAGCTATTTGATGAACTATTATCTGCGTCCAGCATAAAACCGGAGATACTCAAGGGGGCAGATATCCTTTTCTTCAGAGAGCTTACCGGCGATATTTACTTTGGAGAAAAAGGCAGAAAAAATAATGGCGATACTGCTTATGATGTGGCCGAATACAGCCGTTATGAAGTAGAACGTATTGCCCGTAAGGCTTTTGAAGCGGCACGTACAAGAAAGAAAAAACTGACCTCGGTAGACAAAGCGAATGTAATAGAAACAAGCCGTTTATGGAGAGAAGTGATCCAGAAAATAGCAACAGAATACCCGGATGTGGAAGTGGAACATCAATTTGTAGATGCTACTGCCATGCTGCTGATTAAAGACCCTAAACGTTTTGACGTAGTGGTAACTGCAAATTTATTCGGCGATATACTCACTGATGAAGCTTCCCAAATTGCCGGTTCAATGGGTATGCTGGCATCTGCTTCTATTGGCGATGGTACCGGGGTTTATGAACCAATACATGGATCCGCCCACGATATTACCGGAAAGGGTGTGGCTAATCCAATGGCTTCTATATTATCTGCAGCTTTATTGCTGGATATTTCTTTCGGTCTGAAAGCAGAAAGCGAAGCTGTAATAAATGCCGTAGATAAAGTGCTGAAAGCCGGCTTCCGAACCAAGGATATTGCGGATGCAACAACACCTGCTGATAAAATTCTGGGTACGGATGCCATCGGAGAAGAAATACTTAAGTACATCTAACCGCCGTTACTTATACTTTATTACCTATAAATGCCTGTATTCTACAGGCATTTATTTTGTATGACAGTGAAAAGTAGCCGTTGTTATATTTCAAAGGCAGTCACTGCCCTGGTTTGCATGAGATAATTATTCCATTCGTCAAATTCTTTTTGTGTGGCAGTCAATTTATAAAACACAATGATTTCCTCCCCGTGTTTCATTTCTGTGTCTTTCTTAAAACGGATCCCAAATTGCCTTAATTTTTTTTGCAAAATATCAAAACTGCACTCTCCGGCAGTAAAAGATATCTTATAATTCCTCACCTGGTGAAATTTGGAGAAATGATGTTCAATACTCCCTAATAACACAAGGATAAAGAGCATAAGCAAGGTAACAGCAATGGCAAGCGCATAAAAACCATAGCCAACAGCCATACCGATAGCAGCACAGATCCATATTGTAGCGGCAGTAGTCATGCCGCTCATTTTCATACCCTCTTTAAAAATGACACCTGCCCCTATGAAGCCTACCCCTGTTATGATATTGGCCGCAATTCTCCCCGGGGCAGCAATATCCATACGGGCGGACAAAATAGTGAACATGCAGGCACCTACCGTTATCATGATTAAAGTACGAAACCCGGCAGGCTTATTTCTGTATTCTCTTTCTATACCCAGTGAAGCTCCGGCAATAAACGCAATGA
>CAZKPH010000273.1:0-3611 GCA_964554605.1 uncultured Ferruginibacter sp. | reverse complement strand
CGGTATTGTTCCACATAATTATTCCCTGCCCCATCATCGTATAAAAGAGGATGGCTTATAATAATATAATCCCCCTGGTTAACCGCATCCGAATAATTTATAAAATTCCGTTGCTGCAAAGAACCTATAGCAAATACTTTCGATGCATCTTTACTCAGCAGCACCATTTTTCTCGAAGATGTGGATGCAGGCAGCACAAATTTCACCAACCCGGATTGAACAATTCCTTCATACCTTGCCTTATTGGTAAGGTCATATAATACCGGAGCCACAGCCCCTGAATTAAAATTAGATATTTCAAGATAATAACCCTGATCCGTAGCCGCCAAGTCGAAATTAAACACAGACATTCCTCCGAAATTAAAAGCCCGTGGATATGTCACCTCGTACGATGCTACGATCATCTGGTCTGTAGCCGAACTGCTTGTATTCCCAAATTCTACATTTGCAGCATCCGAAGTAAATACTGTAAGAGGTATGCCCGTAGCCGTTATCCTGTTAATATTATATCCGTTGACAGCTGTAGTAGCCACTATTGTACCATTAATCTTAATGGTATCGATCCTGCTTGTATAGGCATTGCCCGCCACCACGGCTGTTAACGTAGCGGGCGGCCCTGCACTGTATAAACGAATGGCGCTATTGTTGTCATAAAGTTTTGTTCCGGAGCCAATATCATAACTGGACCAACCTTCAGCCGTTTCATACGATGCAGAGTTAACGAGTTCACCCAGGTCGTACCCATACCCGGGATTCATCATCATCTTATACGCCTTTGATAATTTATGCATAAAATACGGCTCAGGCTGAAGAACATTGCCCACTGTATCATTAACACCTGCTACAATTCTCTGATTAGCCCCCCCCGGATTGACGGTGAGGAAATAAGCAGCAGTATCGGTATACAAACTCCACTTATTATTCATCTGAAGAGAATCATACTTATACAAACGTGTGTCGGCCTGACCGTCATTCATTACCCCGTAAAACTCAATAAAGTCATTGGTACCAAGTGCACCCGATGGTACTGACACATAAATCGGGACTTCAACACCATTTCTCCATAATTGGAAATCCTCAGCCGGAACACTGCTCAATCCGGCCGTAGCCAGTACACTCTGGCTGATACGGAACAACCCGTTCGCACCTACATTGAACTTATAATAGGCCTTATTATAATCAATCCACTCATTGTTGAATGCCTGGCCATATGAATAAGCTGTACTTATTACAAATAACAAACAGGTTATAACTACTCTTTTCATCAATACGTTTTATGCTATTTAAAAATACCTAAAAAAATGAATAAGATAAGATTAACGGGATTTTTGCAGCTTGCAACTAAGACTATGTAACGAAAGTAGTTGCAAACATACTATTTTTCATTTTATTTAAGCAAATTTGCACTTCATTTGAACTCTGCAACATAAACGAATTATTCAAAAAAATAGTATGATTTACAGTAATTTAATTGAGGAACTGAAATGGAGGGGTTTGATTCAGGATATTATGCCCGGTACCGAAGAACAACTAAAGAAGGAAATGACCTCTGCCTATATTGGTTTTGACCCAACTGCAGACAGCCTTCACATAGGCAGTCTTGTGCCTATCATCTTATTGGTACACCTCCAGAAAGCCGGACATAAACCTATTGCATTAGTAGGCGGGGCCACGGGCATGGTAGGTGACCCCAGCGGCAAAAGTGAAGAAAGAAATTTGCTTAGCGAAGATATATTGAATCACAATGCATTGTGCGTGAGAGTACAATTGGAAAAATTCCTGGATTTTGATCCTGCCCATCCTAATGCTGCCGAAATGGTAAATAACTATGATTGGTTTAAAGACTTTACATTCCTGCATTTTATACGGGATGTCGGCAAACACATTACGGTAAATTATATGATGAGTAAGGACAGTGTGAAAAAAAGGCTGGAGAGTGATAATGGAATGAGTTTCACAGAGTTCACTTATCAGCTTGTACAAGGTTATGATTTTTACTGGCTGAATCAGAATAAGAATTGTAAGCTTCAAATGGGTGGGAGCGACCAGTGGGGCAATATTGTAACGGGTACGGAACTGATTAGGAAAAAAGCAGGAGCAGAAGCATTTGCTTTCACATGCCCGTTAATAACCAAGACCGATGGAGGAAAATTCGGTAAAACCGAAAAAGGGAATGTTTGGCTCGACCCCAAAAAGACATCACCATACCAGTTTTACCAATTCTGGCTAAATGTATCAGATGCGGATGCGGAGAAATACATCAAAATATTTACTTTTTTGTCCAAAGAGGAAATTGAAGCACTTATAGCAGAACATAAAGGCAATGAACACCTGCGCAAATTGCAAAAAAGGCTTTCTGAAGAAATTACCTGCTTCGTACATAGCAAAGAAGAATACGATTTCGCCGTTAAAGCCGCAGAGATACTCTTCAGCAACGACACCGCCGGTATCCTTAATCAACTAACGGAAGATCAATTACTTCAGGTAATGGAAGGAGTCCCGGCCGTGGCATACCCGAGGCAACAGTTTGTGCAAGGTACCGATATTGTTACCCTCTTAGCTGAAACCGGCATTTTTCCCAGTAAAGGAGAAGCCCGGAAAATGGTGCAAGGAGGAGGTGTGAGCATCAATAAAATTAAAGTCCCTTCCATAGAATTTTCAACAAAAGAAATATCCCTTTTGAATGACAAATACATTCTTGTCCAAAAAGGAAAAAAGAATTATTACCTTATCAACATGGAATGAATCCATCCCTCCCAAAAAATCGCTTTTGAGGAAATTTCATTTCTTCAGAAGCAGCATTTTAATAGTTGTTTTTCTCTTAGTACAGAGAGTATTCAAGTTAATAAAAAAAAGTACCCGGTATAGTAATTTAACAAATATTCTGAGTATTTTTATTATCCGCAAATGCTTGATATTATTCAATTTGACGAAGACACAAACAAGGTATAAAAACTGATAACGTTCCCGATAACGATTGCACAAAAAAATAGAAAACTATACCCGTAATTAGTTGTTCAAGTTGAATTTTTATCCTCATTTTGGGATGAATTTGGTTGCGTTTTCACATGTTGAAAAACAATTGAAAATTAAAAAGCTGTATGAGATCTGGTTTCAATAAAACGGTTTGCTTATCTGTTGACATTTCAGCTTTTATTTTACATTTTACCTTATATAAACTTCTGGCAATTGTAAAGTTACTTTCAGTTAAACAACTGATCAATATAACCTCGAACAAATAACTATTTAATATTTAAATGCTGATAACATGAAAATGTACTTATCCAGGCTTCGTAACATTGCAATCCCAACGCATGTTGTATCGAAAATGTTATTACAACCGAAACTATTGGTTCTGCTTATTGGGACAATGTTGATAATGCCTTCTGTAAAATCCCAGATCATTTTCCAGGAGCACTTCAATAACCTGACAACCGTTAACTACGCTTCCTCCATCCAGCCGTCTACTTTCGACGCAGTATTTGACAATACGGGATGGACTTCATCTTCCAGCAGCGGGCAATCCGTTGCCGAAGCAGGGTCGCTGACACTCGGAAAAAGCGGCAGCAGCGGCGGCACACTTACTACAAAAGCTATGGACCTTTCTGGTT
>CAZKPH010000272.1:0-3621 GCA_964554605.1 uncultured Ferruginibacter sp. | reverse complement strand
TGGTCAGGCTGTGACTTATTTGGAAGAACACGCCAAATAATTTTCCATCTGTTTTAATCATTGCAGGCAAATTTTATGGATCTAAAAAGAGTAGTCGTTACCGGGCTGGGAGCTATCACTCCATTGGGGAAAACATTGCCAGAATATTGGGATGGGCTTACCAACAGTGTAAACGGGTGTGATTTTATCACTCAATTCGATGCTTCAAAATTCAAGACAAGATTTGCCTGCGAGGTTAAAAATTTTGACCCTACCGTTTATTTAGACCGAAAAGAAGCCCGAAAAATAGATCGTTTTACTCAGTTTGCTTTGATAGCGAGCGATGAAGCGGTAAAAGATGCCGGTATCAACAAAGACAATGTTGATGTTGACCGTGTAGGGGTGATATTTGCCAGTGGTATTGGCGGCCTTATTACTTTCCAGGAAGAGGTAGTCAATTTTGCTGCTGGGGATGGTACTCCCCGTTTCAACCCTTTTTTTATCCCCAAGATGATTCTGGATATTGCTGCAGGGCAAATATCCATGCGGCATGGTTTTCGTGGCCCTAACTACGCTGTTGTCAGTGCTTGCGCTTCTTCTACCAATGCGATTATTGATTCTTTCGATGCTATTCGTTTAGGGAAGGCTGATATTATCATTACTGGCGGCAGTGAAGCTGTAATTAGTGCTGCCGGCGTTGGTGGTTTTAATGCTATGAAAGCACTTAGCGAACGTAATGATGACCCTCAAAGTGCAAGTCGGCCGTTCGATAAAGACAGAGATGGCTTTGTTATGGGCGAAGGTTCCGGCGTACTGGTGTTGGAAAATCTGGATCATGCTTTGGCCAGAGGAGCTAAAATATATTGTGAAGTGGCCGGAGGAGGCGCTACTGCCGATGCTCATCATATCACTGCTCCTCACCCCGAAGGGCTTGGAGCACAAAATGTGATGAAGGCCGCTCTTAAAGATGCCGGCATTCGGCCTGAAGAAATCGACTATATCAATGTACATGGCACTTCTACTCCGCTGGGAGATATTGCTGAAACTAAAGCTATTTTAAATGTTTTTGGCGAACATGCTTATAATCTTAATATAAGTTCTACCAAAAGTATGACCGGCCATTGCTTGGGAGCAGCGGGGGCATTGGAAGCATTAGCGTGTATACTAGCTGTTGTAAAGGATGTGGTACCTCCGACAATCAACCACTTTACAGATGACCCTGAGTTAGACTCCCAGCTTAATTTTACTTTTAATAAAGCTCAACAACGTACGGTTAGCGCTGCTCTTAGCAATACTTTCGGTTTTGGAGGACACAATGCATCCGTAATTGTGAAAAAGTACAAACCCTGATTCTTTCTTTTTTTTGCAATAAATATCAATTAATTTCGGTAAAAATTGTTGACCATATTTTGCAATTTTTAAAAAATATTTTCACTGGCTACAATAAGCGAAAGGAGTTCAAAAAACAACTTCATAATGTGCTGGGGTTTACTCCCGGGAACCTGGATTTATATACCACTGCTCTTAGCCACCGGTCTGTCAGAGAAGGCGCTGATGAAAATAATGAAAGGCTGGAATTTCTAGGAGATGCAGTCTTGAGTTCCGTTGTGGCTCATTATCTTTTCATGAAATACCCATATAAAGGAGAAGGTTTTCTCACTGAAATGAGAAGCAAGATGGTCAATCGTCAGCAATTGAATGATATTGGGATCAAAATGGGTTTAAAAAAAATAACTATCTATAATAAGCTTGACAGTTCCTTAAAAATATCGCAGATATTCGGGAATACGCTTGAAGCATTGATAGGTGCAATATATTTGGACAAAGGATACAAGCAAACGCGTACGTGGGTTGAGAAAACCATTATTCAAACGCACATGTTCATAGAAGATCTTGAATCTGTAGAAATAAATATCAAGAATAAACTTTACGGCTGGGCAAATAAAAACGGGCATGTACTTGATTTTGAAACCTTAGATGAACACTTTGAAAACGGAAGGCGATTATTTACAATAGGTGCTACACTTGATGGCGAACTGGTAGCAGAAGGGAAAGGGTATAATAAAAAAGATGCCAGCCAGATTGCAGCACAATTGGCCGTAGAAAAACTGGGATTGTAAATGCTCTATACAAAAAATCAGTGGTGTTAAGGCTTGTATGACGAATTATGAATAATAGCTTATGACCTTTGGAATACTTGGAAGTGGTAGTTGGGGAACAGCCCTTGCCAAAATACTTACAGACAACGGGCAGGTAATCTACTGGTACAACCGTAGCGACGTTGCCATACGCCATATTATGCTGCGCAGGCATAATCCTCAATATTTAAGTTCAGCCTATTTTGATACATCCCGGTTAAAGCTTACCACAAACCCGACGGAAGTTATAACTAACGTAGATTGTGTTATCATTGCCATTCCTTCAGCATTTGTAAAAGAAGTTTTGGATATCATACCCGCAAATGTTTTTGCAGGCAGGAAAATACTAAGTGCAGTAAAAGGTATTCTGCCGGATAGCAATTTATTATTGAATGATTATTTAAAAAATAATTTCAATGTACCGCTGGAAGATTATTTTGCTGTAATGGGGCCATGCCATTCTGAAGAAATTGCGGCTGAAAAATTATCTTATCTTACTTTCTCCGGGATCGATGCAGGTGTTACGGATATTATATCTTCTTATTTCAGGACAGACTACACAAATGTGGTTACCAACGAAGATATTTACGGTGTTCAATATGCTGCAGTGCTTAAGAATATATATGCCGTCGGGGCGGGCCTGGCACACGGGCTTGAATATGGAGATAATTTTCTTAGTGTCTTGATTGCAAACAGTGCTAATGAGATGGCAGGATTCTTAAAAAAAACAGGCATAAAAAATATTGAAGTTGGTATTATTGAACACGGGCTTTCTTCTTTGCATACAAATACTAATTATGCCGCTTCAGTATATCTTGGCGACCTCTTGGTTACCTGTTACTCGCTATACAGCCGTAACCGCTCCTTTGGGAATATGATTGGTAAAGGGTATTCCGTAAAAACAGCCCAACTGGAAATGAGTATGATCGCAGAGGGTTATAATGCCAGTAAATGTATGCATCTCATAAATAGAAACATAGGCGCCGAAATGCCTATTGCTGGAACAATCTATCGAATATTATGGGAAGGTCTTTCTCCATCAGAGGGGTTTAAAGAAATTGAACGATCTCTGGTATAGCCACTTTTCTTTATTGGAAAAGGTCTGCAGCAATGCCATCTGCAAAAAGTTTTCCTTCGTTTGTCAGAAAGAGTTTATTCCCCTTTAAATCTACCTTTGAAGCCCATTTTTTGATTTGGTGGCGTATGAAAGAAAACGAGCTTTCTCCATATACCTGCCTGATATAATCCAGGTCTGTCCCTTCTATTGTACGTAATGATGTCATAAGATATTCGTTTAATTGCTGCGTCTGGGTAAGCGTTTCTTCTTCAAAAGATGATAAATTTTCCTTTAGTAGTGAGCGTATATATAAAGCATTATTATTAATATTCCATCTTCTGTGTGTGCCATTGTATGAATGTGCGGCAGGGCCGAACCCCAAATATTGTTTCTGCTGCCAGTAGCTGCTGTTATGACGGCTTCGGTAGCCTGGCAGCGCATAATTAC